>DATLGR010000334.1:0-25240 GCA_035540415.1 Burkholderiales bacterium
CCTTTGGGCGCGCAGTCTGCCCGAACAGGACAAAAAGCGAAACTGCCCCGCGCGGAGGGGCCCGCGCGGCTAGCGCGACAGGTTCTTCTCGGCAAACTCCCAGTTGAGGCGCTCGCCGATCACGGCGGAGAGGTATCGCTCGCGCTGGTTGCGGTAGTCCACGTAGTAGGCATGCTCCCAGACATCGATCGTCAGCAGGCAGCGCACGCCGCGCGCCATCGGCGTATCGGCATTGGCGGTGGTGACGATCTTGAGCTTGCCCCCCTCCTCCACCAGCCAGGCCCAGCCGCTGCCGAACTGGGCCGCGGCGGCCGCGGCGAAATCCTCCGCGAAGCGCTCGTAGCTGCCGAAGTCGGCGTCCACGCGGCGCAGCAGCGCGCCGGAAGGGCGCTGGCGCTTCGGCGAGAGCGACTTCCAGTAGAAATCGTGGTTCCAGGCCTGGCCCGCGTTGTTGAAAAGCTTGCCGGAGCTCTTACGCACCACCTCCTCGAGGGAGGACGCCTGCAGGTTCTCCTTTTTGAGCAGGTCGTTCATGGTGTCCACGTACTTCTTGTGGTGCTTGCCGTGGTGCAGGGCGAGCGTCTCGGCCGAGATCACGGGCTCGAGCGCGTCCTCGGCGTACGGAAGGGGCGGCAGGTCGAAGTGCAGGGGTTGTGCAGCTTTTGCAGTCGCGGTGCTCATGGACATCTCCGCAGGGGAATAAGGGGTGTGGTCATCCGGGATCGTGGGTCGATCCGGCTTCGACGCAAGCTGCGGGCCTTGCGTTTCGTCGAAGAGCGGAACAACGGGCCGCGGGGAGTGCCGCGGCCCGGGGCCTTCAAAGCGCCGGCGGAGGGCTCACAGGCGCTGGTTCGTTTCCCAGTCGCTGACCTGGCGCTCGGCTTCGTCCTTGGCGCAGCCATAGCGCTCCTGGATCTTGCCGACGAGCTGGTCGCGCTTGCCCGACATCTGATCCAGCTCGTCGTCGGTGAGCTTGCCCCACTGCTCCTTGATGCGGCCCTTCATCTGCTTCCAGTTGCCCTCGATGCGGTCCCAGTTCATGCGGGTCTCCGGTTGGTTAGGTTCCTACCGATGCGCCTCGCAAAGTGCGTGCCGGACCGCGGGGCACCGTTCGTTCTCGCGGGGGCGGCCGGTATGGACATTGCTCGGCGATCCGTTGCCTCATTACCCTTTAAAGGAGCCGTCATGCTGAGTTGGGCGCTTGCCTTCTTCATCATCGCCATCATCGCCGCGGTTTTCGGGTTCACGGGAATCGCCGCGGGCGCCGCCGAAATCGCCAAGATCCTGTTCGTGGTATTCGTCGTGCTGTTCCTCGTGTCGCTCGTGGCGGGACTGCTGCGCCGGCCCTGACCCTGGCACGTACGCCTACCGTGGCACGTACATTGCAGGACCTGGGCATCTCAACCCCTGGAGATGCACCATGAGTCTGAAGCTTTGTTCCCTCGCCGCCGCCGTCGCCCTCGCACTCGCGGGCGCGGCGCAGGCGCAGCAGCAGCCGCCGCGCGATGCGGCGGTGAAGTCCGACCGGCCCGTTGCCGAGCGCAAGGCGGAAGCCGCCCCGCGCAAGGCGAGCGACGCCGAGGAGGAGCGCATCGAAGCGGCCTACAAGGCCGCCAAGGAGAAGTGCGAAGCCCTGAAGGGCAATGCGAAGGACGTCTGCGAGAAGCAGGCGAAGGCCGAGGAGCGCATCGCGAAGGCCGAGCTGGAGGCGAAGCGCAACCCGACGCAGCGCAACCAGCGCAAGCTCGCGGAGACCCGCGCCGACGCCGAGTACGACGTGGCGCGCGAGCGCTGCGACGACCTGCAGGGCGATCGCAAGAGCGCCTGCCAGAAGGAGGCGCGCGCCAAGCGCGACCAGGCGAAGGCGCAGATCAAGCAGCAGTACGCGGCGCGCAAGGACGACGACCGGAGGGCCGCGACGGGCGCGACGAAGTGACGCACGGTCTTCAACAGCATCACGGCGGCCGGCCGGCAGCGGCCGGCCGCTTTTAGCAAGGAACGCATGGCACGCGGATTGTGGAAAGGCGCCATCAGCTTCGGGCTGGTGCACGTTCCCGTGGAGCTCTTCTCGGCGGAAAAGCGCTCGAGCGAGCTCGACCTCACCATGCTCGACCGGCGCGATCTCGCCCCGGTGGGCTACAAGCGCTACAACAAGGCGACCGGCGAGGACGTCGCCTGGGCCGACATCGTCAAGGGCTACGAGTACGAGGACGGCCGCTACGTGGTTCTGTCCGAGGAGGATTTCCGCCGCGCCAACGTGGAGGCCTCGCGCACCGTCGAGATCCTCGCGTTCGTGGACGTGGATGAGATTCCGCCGCTGCATTTCGAGACGCCCTACTACCTCGCGCCCGGCAAGCGCGGCGAGAAGGCCTACGCGCTGCTGCGCGAGACGCTCAAGCGCGCCGGCAAGGCCGGCATCGCCACCGTGGTGATCCGCACCCGGCAGTACCTCGCCGCGCTCCTGCCCCGCGAGGAGCTGCTGGTGCTGAACACGCTGCGCTACGCGCACGAGCTCAAGCCGGTGGAGGAGCTCGGCATCCCGGCCGCCGCGCTCAAGGGCCCCAAGGTCACCGCCAAGGAGATCGACATGGCGCTGCGCCTGGTGGACGACATGTCCGAGAAATGGCAGCCGGCCAAGTACCGCGACACCTATCGCGACGACCTGCTCGCGCGCATCCAGGAGAAGGTGCGCAAGGGGCAGACGCAGGAAATCACCCCGCCCGAGAAGGCCGCCGAGGAGCCGGCGGCCGGGGCGGAGGTCATCGATCTCATGGCGCTGCTGCGCAAGAGCGTGGAGCGCAAGCAGGAGAAACCCCGGCGCGCGCAGAAAGGCAGGCGGCGCGCTGCCTAGCCAGGAGATGACTCATGCGGAAATGTGAAGTGTGCGGCCAGGAGACGGCGGTCGGTCTGGCGGTCCTCGCCGGCGAGGACGGCCCGCGCACCTTCGATACGTTCGAGTGCGCCATCGTCGCGCTCGCGCCGCGCTGCGCGCATTGCGGCTGCCGCTACATCCGCCACCCGGTGCGCGCCGCCGGCGCCGCCTTCTGCTCCAAGGCCTGCGCGCAGTACGCGGGCGTCCGCCGGCTCCCGGCCCGTGCCTAGGCGACAGGTGCGCTATGCGGTGGTGGGCCTCGGGCACATCGCCCAGGTCGCCGTGCTGCCGGCCTTCGGCAACGCGCGCCGCAACTCGGCCCTCGCCGCGCTCGTGTCGGGCGACCCGGTCAAGCGCGAGCAGCTCTCGCAGCGGTACCGCGTCGAGCGCGCCTGCGCCTACGAGCAGTACGACGAGCTGCTGAAGAGCGGCGCCATCGACGCGGTGTACATCGCGCTGCCGAACAGCCTGCACGCCGAGTACGCGGTGCGCGCGGCACGCGCCGGCGTGCACGTGCTCGTGGAAAAGCCCATGGCGGTGACCGAGGAGGAATGCCGCCGCATGGCCGAGGCCGCCCGCGAAGGCGGCGTGCGGCTGATGGTGGCCTACCGCCTGCACTTCGAGCGCGCCAACCTCGAGGCGGTCGAGGCGGTGCGCTCGGGCCGCATCGGCGAGCCGCGCCTGTTCAGCTCCACCTTCACGATGCAGGTCGTGCCGGACAACATCCGCGCGCGGCGCGGGCTCGGCGGGGGGGTGCTCTACGACATCGGCATCTACTGCATCAATGCGGCGCGGGCGCTCTTTCGCGACGAGCCGATCGAGGCGCGCGCGGCCTTGAGCGGCTCGCGCGGCGAAGTCGAGGAGTCGGTGTGCGCGATGCTGCGCTTTCCGGGCGAGCGCATCGCCACCTTCACGTGCAGCTTCGGCGCCGCCGACGTCTCCGAGTACCGCATCGTCGGCACCCGGGGCGACCTCGCGCTCGAGCCCGCGTACGAGTACGCGATGGCGCTGCAGCACCGGCTCACGCTCGACGGCGAGCGCAAGGAGCGGCGCTTCGCCAAGCGCGACCAGTTCGCTCCCGAGCTGCTGTATTTCTCCGACTGCGTGCTGAAGGGCCATGACCCGGAGCCCTCCGCCGAGGAGGGCCTCGCCGACGTGCGCGTCATCCGCGCCCTCTACCGCGCCGCCGAAACCGGCGAGCCGGTGGAGCTCGGGCCCTTCGAGAAGCGCGAGCGGCCCACCCTCGAGCAGGAGATCCGCCGCCCGCCGATCGACCAGCCGCGCACCGTGCGCACGCAGGCGCCCTCCGGGGGCGGCGGATGAGCGAGCCGGCGCCGATGCTTTCGGTGACCCTCAACAGGGACGGCGTGTGGAGCGTGAGCGAGCGCGGGCCGAGCCGGGTGGCGGTGGCCTACTTCCCCACCAAGTTCGGCGCCCTGCGCCACGCCCTGCGCGTAGCGCGCGCCAAGCGCCGCTGCCGCGTCGCCGTGCTGGCGCCCGACGGCGCGGTGCGCGTGGCGCACGAGTACGACAACGCCGAGCGCGGCGAGCCCGAGGCGCCGTGACCGCCAGGAGCTTTGCGTTTCTCTTCGGCATTCTGACCCTCGGCGCGGGCCTGCTCGGGCTCATGCCCGGGATGGTGGTGCCGCCCGCGGCCGGCGCCGCCCCGCTCGGCTTCGACGTGATCCACGGCCGGCTGCTCGGCATCGTCCCGGTGAACATGCTCACCTCGGCCCTGTATCTCGCCATCGGCGCGTGGGGCCTGATGGCGTTCATGGGCTGGCGCCAGCCCCGCTTCTATGCGCGCAGCGTGGCGGTGATCCTCAGCGTGCTCGGCGTGCTCGGGCTGATCCCGGGCCTCAATACGCTGTTCGGCCTGATGCCGCTCTACGGCAATGCCGCGTGGCTGCACCTGGGCGGCGCGGCGCTCGCCGCCTGGGCGGGCTTCTCTCCACGCACCGCGGAGCGTCGCAGCGGGGTGCGCGACCGGCGCCGCCGCGGCCGCATTCCCACCGCCAACGAGCGCCGGCACGGCCTGTACGATCGCCGCCGCCAGCCCTTTCCCAGCTGAGCGCAGACGCCTACCCCCGGCCGCAGCTCGAGCGCGCGCACTGGCAGAGCCTGAACGGCCCGTGGCGCTTTCTCTTCGACGACGAGCGGCGCTATCGCAGGCCCTGGGACATCGCCCGCTGGCCCGGGACGATCCGCGTACCCTTCCCGCCCGAGTCGGCCGCGAGCGGCATCGGCGAGCGCGGCTTTCACTCCATCTGCTGGTACCAGCGCGACTTTCGCATCGACGCGGCCGGCGGCCGGGTGCTGCTGCACTTCGGCGCGGTGGACTACGAGGCGCGGGTGTGGGTGAACGACATCGTGGTCGCCACGCACGAGGGCGGCCACACGCCGTTCTCGGCGGACATTACCGCGGCGCTGCGCGACTCGGGCGAGCAGACGGTCACCGTGCGGGTGAAGGACGATCCGCACGAGCTCACCAAGCCGCGCGGCAAGCAGGACTGGCAGCTCGAGCCGCACTCCATCTGGTATCCGCGCACCACCGGCATCTGGCAGACGGTGTGGCTCGAGCGCGTGCCGCGCACCTACGTGGAGAAGCTGCGCTGGACGCCGCACGTCGCGGGGTTCGCGCTCACCTTCGAGGCCCGCATCGCCGGCGACCCGGCGGACGATCTCGCGGTCGAGGTCGAGCTGCGCCACGGCGCGCGGCGCCTCGCCCGCGACCGCTACCAGGTGATCGACAACGAGGCCGACCGGCGCATCGTGCTGGCCGACCCCGGCATCGACGACTTCCGCAACGAGCTGCTGTGGAGCCCGGAGCGCCCGACGCTGCTCGAGGCGCGCGTGCGCCTTCTGCGCGAGGACAGGGTGCTGGACGAGTTCGGCTCGTACACGGCGCTGCGCTCGGTGGACATCCAGCGCGACCGGTTCATGCTGAACGGCCGGCCCTACTTCCTGCGCCTTGCGCTCGACCAGGGCTACTGGCCCGACACGCTGCTCGCGGCGCCCGAGGACGCGGCGCTGCGCCGCGACGTCGAGCTGGCGAAGGCAATGGGGTTCAACGGCGTGCGCAAGCACCAGAAGGTCGAGTCGCCGCGCTACCTCTACTGGGCCGACCGCCTCGGGCTGCTGGTGTGGGAGGAGATGCCGTCGGCCTATCGCTTCACGCGCACCGCGATCCGGCGCATGGTGCGCGAGTGGACCGAGGTGATCGAGCGCGACTACAGCCATCCCTGCGTGATCGTGTGGGTGCCGTTCAACGAGTCCTGGGGCGTGCCGGAGCTTCCTTCCATTCGCGAGCATCGGCACGCGGTGGAGGCGCTGTATCACCTCACCAAGACGCTGGACGCCACGCGGCCGGTGATCGGCAACGACGGCTGGGAGTCGAGCGCCACGGACATCATCGGCATCCACGACTACGACCCCAACGCCGAGGGCATCCGCGCGCGCTACGGTCCCGAAAACACGCAGCAGCTCTTCGACCGCCGGCGACCGGGCGGGCGCATCCTCACGCTCGACGGGTATCCGCATCGCGGCCAGCCCATCATGCTGACCGAGTTCGGCGGCATCGCCTACGCGAAGAACCTGCCGCCGGGCACCGAGGTGTGGGGCTACTCGGCCGCGCACAGCGACGCGGAGTTCCTGCGCCGCTACCGCGAGCTCATGGAAGTGGTGACCCATACCGCGCTCTTCAGCGGGTTCTGCTATACGCAGTTTGCCGATACCTTCCAGGAAGCGAACGGCCTGCTCACCGCCGATCGGGTCCCGAAGGTGCCGCTCGAGGAGATCCGCGCCGTCACGGCGATCTCGCGCACCTTTCTGCCGGGAGTGGTGTGATGCAGCGCGTCGCGCTGGCGAAGCCCGACGGCCGGCAACTGATCCTCTATTCGAGGCGCGCGATCCGCCACGGCCCGGCGCCGAGCCCGTTCGCCGCACCCCTCGCGGGGCGGCCGGCGCTGCGCTGGCATCCGCTGCGCGGCGAGTGGGTCACCTACGCCGCCTACCGGCAGGACCGCACCTTCCTGCCGCCGCCCGAGTACAACCCGCTCGCGCCGACCGCGGACCCGGCGCAGCCGACCGAGCTTCCCGCCGGCGACTGGGAGATCGCGGTGTTCGACAACCGCTTTCCCGCGCTCCTGCCCCCGCAGGGCAAATGCGAGGTGGTGGTGTTCACGCAGGACCCGAGCACCTCGCTCGGCGCGCTGCCCCTGGAGCGCATCGAGCTGCTGTTCGAAGTCTGGGCCGAGCGCACGGAGCGGCTCGGCGCCATGCCGCAGGTGCGCTACGTCCTGCCGTTCGAGAACCGCGGGCAAGAAGTCGGCGTGACCCTGCACCATCCCCATGGACAGATCTACGCCTACCCGGTCGTGCCGCCGGTACCCGCGCGCATGCTCGCGCAGCCGCACGAGGGGCGCCTCGAGCATGTGATCCGCCGCGAGCTCGACGAGCGTGCGCGCCTGCTCTACCGGGGCGAGCACGCCGTCGCCTTCGTGCCCTTCTGCGCGCGTTATCCCTATGAGGTGTGGGTGGCACCGATCGCCCGGGTCGAAAGCTTTGCCGAGCTGGACGCGGCTGTCCGCGGCGACCTTGCCCGCGCGCTGAAGACCGTGCTTCTCAAGTACGACGGGCTCTGGGGCCGGCCGATGCCCTACCTCATGGCGTGGTTCCAGGCACCGACCGGCGGCGCGCGCCATCCGGGCGCCCACCTGCACGCCGAGCTCTATCCGCCTTACCGCACGCGGGAGCGGCTGAAGTACCTCGCCGGCACCGAGCTCGCCGCCGGGTTCTTTGCCATGGACGCGCTGCCCGAGGACAAGGCGCGGGAGCTGCAGCAGGTCGAGGTTCGCCTCGCATGAGCGCGAACTTGCGGGGCAGCGGCGAGGCGCCCGGCCGGGTGAACCTGCTGGGCGAGCACACCGACTACAACGACGGCTTCGTGCTGCCTGCCGCCATCCCGCAGAGGACCCGGGTGCAGGCCGAGGGCGCCGGCGGCTTTCTGCTGCAGGCCTTGGGCCGGGGCATGCCCTTTCGCCTCGACGCCGCGCCGGCCGAGCAGCCGGCGAAGTACGTCTATGGCTGCATCAAGGAGCTCGAAGCGCTCGGCATCGCCGTGCCGCCGATGCGCTTTCAGGTCGACTCCGACGTGCCGATCGGCGTGGGCCTTTCGTCCAGCGCCGCGCTGGAAGTGGCGACGCTGCGCGCATTGCGCGCCGCGCTCGGCCTTTCGCTCGATGACGTGGCGATCGCGCGCCTCGCGCAGCGCGCCGAAGTGCGGCATGCCGGCGTGCGCTGCGGCATCATGGACCAGATGGCCGCGAGCCTCGCGCAGCCCGGCACGATGCTGTTCCTCGACACGCGCAGCCTGGAGCGCCGGCTGCTTCCGCTGCCCGAAGGCGCGGCGCTCGCGGTGGTGGACTCCGGCGTCGAGCGCTCGCTCGCCGCGAGCGGCTACAACGAGCGGCGCGCGCAGTGCGAGGCGGCGGCGCGCGAGCTCGGTGTGCCGGCGCTGCGCGATGTGGCGAGCCCGCGAGCGCTCGAGCGGCTGCCCGAGCCGCTGCGGCGCCGCGCTCGCCACGTGGTGAGCGAGAACTGCCGGGTGCTCTCGGCGCTCGGCGCCGATGCGGCGACGTTCGGACGCCTGATGGACGCTTCGCATGCCAGCCTGCGCGATGACTTCGAGGTGTCGACCCGCGAATTGGACACGCTCGTCGAATGCCTGCGCGCGCAGCCCGACGTCCTCGGCGCGCGCCTCACCGGCGCCGGCTTCGGCGGCGCCTGCGTCGCGCTGTGCCGCGCCGGCACGGCGCGGGCGGCGGCCGAAGCAGCGCTCGCGCGCTACGGCGGCGCCGGCCGCGTGCTGGTCGCCTGATGCGCCGCTTCAGGCTCGAGAGCGACGGCCTCGTCGCGCAGCTCCTGGACTACGGCGCCACGCTGATGACCCTGCAGGCGCCGGACGGGACGAACGTGGTGCTCGGCTTCGACGACCCGCAACGCTATCTCGAGCCGCATCCGCACATCGGCGGGGTCATCGGCCGCTACGCCAACCGCATCGCGCACGGGCGCTTCACGCTCGACGCGCAAGGCTATCAGCTCACGTGCAACGAGGGCTCGCACCATCTGCACGGCGGGCATGCCGGCTTCGACCGGGTGCGCTGGCGGGGCGAGGCGCGCGGCGACACGGTCGAGCTCGCCTACGTGAGCCGCGACGGCGAAGAGGGCTACCCCGGCACGCTTCGCGCGAAGGTCGCCTATCGCCTCGCGGGCCGGCGCATGCGCGTGACCTACGAGGCCAGCACGGACCGCCCGACCATCGTGAACCTGACGCATCACGCCTACTTCAACCTGGCGGGCGGCGGCACCATCGATGAGCACGAGCTGCGCGTCGCGGCGCAGCGCTACGTGGAGGTGGACGAGGCGCTGATCCCGACCGGAACGCTCGCCGACGTGGCCGGCACGGCGCTCGACTACCGGCAATGGCGGCGCATCGGGTCGGCGCGGATCGACCACACCTTCGTGCTGCAAGGCGACGTGGCGCTGCGCGACCCCCGCTCGGGCCGCAGCCTGCGCATCCGCACGACGCAGCCCGGGGTGCAGGTCTACACCGGGCACCTGAGCGGACGCCGCGGCATCTGCCTCGAGCCGCAGCACTTCCCCGACTCGCCGAACCACCCCGCATTTCCCAGCACCGTGCTGCGGCCGGGCGAGCGCTACCGGCACGAGACGATGTACGCGCTGTCCGTCAGCGGTACGGCGCTTGCTGCGGGCGGCGCATGAGAAGCGTTGTTGGCATGTTCGGCAGCGTGGAAGACGGCCAGCGGGCCCGCGATGCGCTGCTCGCCGCCGGCATCGCCGACGGGCGCATCGTGGTGAGCGCCAGCCTGACCGATGACGGCCTGGCCGCGGAATATCCCGGACAGACGTACGAAAACCAGGACTACCGAAGCTCGGACCAGGCCCCGCCCGCCGGCGGCTGGACCGACACGGACCGCGCGCGCTACGCAACCGAGGTACGCGCCGCCGCCTGCGTGGTCAGCGTTCGGCTCGAGCGGGAGAGCGACGCTCACGCGGTCTCGGAGCTCCTTCGGCGCGCCGGCGCGCGCCGTGCGATCGCCCGCCCGGGCCCCTAGCGCACCGCGGCTGCCTTGAGCTCCCAAGCCCAGGCGTGGCGCACCATCGCTTCGAGCTCGGGGTAGGCGGGACGCCAGCCGAGCTCGCGGCGCGCCCGCTCGGCGCTTGCCACGAGGGCCGGCGGATCGCCCGCGCGGCGGGGCGCCTCGCGCACCGCGATCGCGCGTCCGCTCACGGCGCGGGCGGTGTCGATCACCTGCTGCACCGAGAACCCGGCGCCGTTGCCGAGGTTGTACGCCGTGCTGCCCGCGCCGGCGACGAGCGCCTCGAGCGCCAGGAGGTGGGCGGCGCACAGGTCCTGGACGTGGATGTAGTCGCGCACGCAGGTGCCATCCGGCGTCGGATAGTCGCGGCCGTAGACCTGGATCGCATCGCGCCGGCCGGAAGCGGCCTGCAACACCAGGGGGATGAGGTGGGATTCGGGCTCGTGGCGCTCCCCGATGCGCGCCCGCGGATCGGCGCCGGCGGCGTTGAAGTACCGCAGCGACACGGATTTCAACCCGTAGGCGGCGTCATAGTCGCCGAGGGCCTGCTCCACCATCCACTTCGAGCGTCCGTAGGGGTTGATCGGCCGCGCCGGCGCGTTCTCCTCGATCGGCACCCGCCCGGGCATGCCGTACACCGCCGCGGTGGACGAGAAGATGAAGCGCGCCGGCCCGTGGCGCACCATCGCTTCGAGCAGCGAAAGCGTATTGCAGAGGTTGTTGCGGTAGTACTTGGCCGGGTCGCGCACCGACTCGCCCACCTCGATGAACGACGCGAAGTGCATGACGGCGTCGAAGCGCCTCGCCTCGAGCAGCGCCTCGAGGCGCGGCGCGTCCTGCAGCGCGCCGATCACGAGCTCGCCCGCGAGCACCGCGTCGGGCCGCCCCGAGGACAGATCGTCGAGCACCACTACATCGTGACCGGCCTCGGCCAGCATGACGACCATATGCGAGCCGACATAGCCCGCGCCGCCGATCACCAGCACTCTCACTCCGTAACTCCTTCGTAGCGGAACAGCGCCCTGACGCGCTTGGCCGGCCGCAGGCGGTTGCTGTCGAGCGGTATCGTCAGCGCGGGGCGGCGTGCCGCGTCGCGCTGCTCCCAGCGCAGGACGGCGTGCGGCCTGCCGTCGATGAAGACCAGGTCCGAGACGCGGCGCTCGGGCGCCTCGCCGCGCCGGTGCCGGTGCACGACCTTCAACCGCACGCCAGGGATGCTTCTGCGCTCGCGTCTCACTTGCGAAGGTGCACGGGACTCGTGTGAAGAACGTACCGGCGCAGCGCATCTTCCAGCGGCGGCAGGAGCGCGCTGCGCGCGCTCGCAAGCGCGCTGAACGATGGGCGGGGCGCGGCGAGGCCGAGCTGCCGCACGCTGCAGGGGCGCAGGCGGCTCGCGTCGACGCGGGCGAGCCCCGCCGCCTGGCGCGCGAGCTCGGCCCAGGTCACCGCGCCCTCGTTCGCCAGGTGCCAGAGGCCGGCTTCGCCGTCGATCAGCAGGTCGAGGCAGCCGTGCACGAGGTCCGGTACATACGTGGGCGACACGGTCATGTCGTCCGAGGCGAGAAACTCGCGCCCCTCGCGCAGCGCGCGCAGCAGCACCGTGATGTAGTTGAACTGGTCCCACGGGCCGAAGAAGGCGCTGGTGCGCACGACGAGCGCGCCCGGGTGGCGCTCGAGCACGCGCTGCTCGGCCTCGGCCTTGCTGCGACCGTATACGTTGAGCGGCGCGACGGCGTCGTCCTCGACGTAGGGCGCGCCGCGGCGGCCGTCGAACACGAGGTCGGTCGAAAAGGTGACCAGGCGCAGCCCATGGCGCGCGCAAAGGCCTGCGAGAGCGGCCGGCCCGTGCGTGTTCTCGCGAAAGCAGCGCTCGGCGTCGCGCTCGGCCTCGTCGACACGGACATAGCCGGCGGCGTTGATCACGGCCCATGGCTGGTAGCGCTCGATCGCCGCCTCGATCGAGCTTGGATCGGCAATATCCATGTCGGCGCGGCACAGCAGCCGGTGCTCGAGGCCGCGCTCGGCGCAGATGCGCGCGAAGGCGTTGCCCAGCGTGCCGGTGCCGCCGGCGATGAGGATCGGTGCCGTGTCGTCACCGGCGGCTTCCTCCATGGGTTCCTCCGAGAAGCGCGTTGGCACGGGGGGGCAGTAGTGCCGCTGCTCGCTGCGGATCCACCATCCGGGCGCCGAGAGCACCGGATGGCGCGGCAGCTCGCCGCGCGCCACTGCTCGCATGAACGCCGCGATCGCCGTCGGCCGTGGCGCCGGGCCCCTCACATCGAAGGCGCCCGGCTCGTAGTAGCCGCGGCACTCGCGCACCAGGCAATTCCAGTCGAACGAGCCGTAAAGGGCCCACACCGTGAAGGCGCGCACGTCCGCGCCGCCGTCACGGGCGCGCTCGCAGGCCCGCCACAGGCTCGCGAGCCAGCGCAGCTGGTCGTCGCGCGGCGCGTCGATATGCGCCTCCGTCAGCGCGAGCGGCCGCCGGTAGCGGGTCCAGGCTTCGTCGAGCAGCGCGCGCAGGCCGCCGGTGGGATGCGCAAGGCAGCGCGCCGTCTCGATGTCGGCGAAGCGGTGCCGGCCGTTGCCGCCGTGGTACGCCGCCGGATAGTGAGCCTCGTTCTCGTCGAGATAGCGCTCGCTCGTGATGTAGTAATTGATCCCGATGATGTCCGGAGGACAGGGGTTCCCGGCGAACCAGAGCAGCTCTTCGGGCGACGCGCCGCACGGTCCCGTCAGCCACTCCCAGAGCGCGTGCTCACGCGTCACCCGGCCGCACAGGAGGTCCCAGCCCAGCCAGCGCCGCTCGTTCAGGAACTCGGCATGGTAGGCAAGCGGCGGCGTGCTGTAGGTCTTGCCCAGGTCGTCGGTCTGCACGAGCCGCGCATGCGGATTCACCCGGCGGATCGCGCGCATCGCGAGGACGGTCGCGCGGCACTGGTTGAGCAGCGCGTCCTTGAACGAGCGCTCGTCCTGGTGGTGGGGATACCACACCCCGTAGAGCGCGCTGAAGCGCGCCGTGGTGAGCGGCTCGTTCACCGGGGTATAAAGCTCTAGCCATGGATAGCGCTGCGCCACCGCGCCGGCGTAGGCGGCCAGTGCTTCGGCGAAGCCTCCATGGACTAGGCTCGTCCAGCGCGGCCCGCTGCCGTGGTGCACCAGGCCGGCAATCGGCTCGACACCCAGCGCGCGCAGGCGCGCAAGGCGCGCATCGGGCCACGACCAGTCGGCGCTCGACGGACCGTCGGGCGCCGTCCGCTCCCACAGCAGCGGGTAGCGCAAGGCGCGCACGCCAAGCGAGGCGATCGCCTCGAGGTCCTCGATGCGCCGGTCGTGGCCGTTGCGCTCGAGCTGGCTGAAGTACTGGTCGTGCACCCGGTTGACGGTGCACTCGATGCCGCCCCAGAGCTGCACGGTCAGTCGCTCGCCGTCTCCAGCAGGCCCGCCTCCGCGGGCAGCAGCTTCGCCGCGACGGTATCCGCGGCCTTGAGCGCCGCGCCCACGCACTGATCCATGTTGTAGTAGCGGTACGCCGCCAGGCGGCCGACGAACGTGACGTCCGGCTCGGCCAGGGCCAGCATCTCGTAGCGCTTGTAGAGCGCCTGGTTCTCGGGCCGTGGCACGGGATAGTAGGGATCGCCCTCGTCGGTGGGGTACTCCCGCACGATCGACGTGCCGCTGTGCGCCTGCCCGGTGAGGTGACGGAACTCCGTGATGCGCGTGTACGCGTGCTCGTTGGGGTAGTTCACCACCGCCACCGGCTGCAGCAGCGGCCGTCCCGCCAGGTGCTCGTGCTCGAAGCGCAGCGACCGGTACGGCAGCCGGCCGTAGCAACAGCCGAAGTACGCATCGATCGGCCCGGTGAAGACGACATGGCGAGCGCGCGTGCGGGCGCGCACCCGGGCGTAGTCGACGCCGGTCTCGACCCGCACCCGGGGCGAGTCGAGCAGGCGCGTGAACAGTGCCGTGAACCCTTCGAGCGGCATGAACTGAAAGCGGTCGGTGAAGTAACGGTCGTCGCGGTTGGTGCGCGCCGGCACCCGCGCCGCGACCGCGGCTGCGAGCTGCGACGGATCGAGCCCCCATTGCTTGCGCGTGTAATTGCGGAAGAACTTCTCATAAAGGTCGCGACCCACCGCGTTCAGCACTACGTCCTCGCTCGTGCGCAGCTCCGCCCGAGGCTCGCGCACGCGGTCGTAGAACGCCTGGATGGTGGACTCGTCGAGCGCCAGGCCATAGAGCCGGTTCACCGTGTCGATGTTGATCGGCATCGGCAGCAGCTTGCCCTCCACGCAGGCGAGCACGCGATGCTCGTAGGGGCGCCAGCGCGTGAACTGCGACAGGTAATCGAACACCCGCTCGCTGTTGGTATGGAAGATGTGCGGTCCATAGGGATGGATCAGCACGCCGTGCGCGTCCGGACGGTCGAACGCGTTGCCTCCGACGTGATCGCGGCGATCGATCACCACGACCCGCAGGCCGCGCGCGGCGAGCCGCTGCGCAACGACGGCGCCGGAAAAGCCGGCCCCCACGACCAAGACATCGGTCCTCATGCGGCCGCCAGGCTCAGGCGGCCGTTCACTGCGTGCAGCACGTGGCGGCGCATCGCGGCCACGATGGCATCCCAGGTGGCGCCGTTCGCGCGCTCGATGCCTGCGGCGATGCGTGCCGGGTCGGGGGCGAGCGCCTCGAGCGCCTGCTCCACGAATCCGTCGAGGGAGTCTGCGATGCGCACGAAGTCACCGAAGTTGCGCACCACGTCCGGCACGGCGGTGGAGACGATCGGCTTGCCCGCCGCCATGTACTCGAGGGTCTTGGTCGGATTGATGTAGCGGGTCGCCTCGTTCAGCGCGAACGGCATGAGGCAGACGTCGAACCCCTTGACGAGCGCCGGCAGCGCCTCGTAGGGCTGCTGGCCGAGCCAGTGCAAATTAGGCCGGTCCGGCAGCTCCTCGGGCGTCACCTTGGCGAGCGGGCCGGCCATGACGATGGAGCCTTGCGAAAAGGCGCGCGCCAGCGCGTCGACGAGGCCGTAGTCCAGCCGCTCGTCGATCACGCCGAAATAGCCGAGCACCGGGCGCGGCAGGCCGGCCACGGCGGCGGGCACCGGGGTGGCGGCGACGCGCGCGGCGCCGAAGTGCGTGGCGTCCACGCCGCAGCCGAAGAAGTGCACATTCCCATGGTGGCGCGACTTGGCCTCGTACAGCGCGCGGCCGCCGGTGAACACCACGTCGGCGCGCCCCAGGAGAAAGCGCTCGCGCTCGGCGATGTCGGGCGGCGCAAAGCGGAAGTTGGCGAGCTCGTCCATGCAGTCGTAGACGATGGCCCCGTCTCCGAACGCGCCGGCCATGCGCGGCGCGCACATCGGCGAATAGAACCACTGCACCGGTTGCACGAAGCGGTCCGCGAGCAGCGGATGCGTGGCGAGCGCGCGCTGGAGCAGCGGCAGCACAGCTTCGCAGGCCGCATCGACGCCGCACGGCTCGGGCAGTACCGGGATCGCGCGCATCACGCCCGCCTGCGCCTCGATGATTCGCAGGCGCGGCTCGCCCGCCTCGTGGACCGGCTCCTCCACGAAAAGCACGCCGTGATGCCGCGCCAGCCGGGAGAAGATCTGCTGCGGGCGCTGCCACACGAAATCCCAGCGCAGATGCGAATGCACGACGATCGGGAAACGTTCTCGCTGCTTCTTCACTTGTTTGGACTCCTGCTTCGTTAGGGGCGGCAGGGTGCAGCAAGCGCCGTACCCTGTACGCTTTGGGACCAAGCGTGGGGGAGGCCCCTACAAGGAGCGAAGCGCGCGTCCGCCGTGCGCCTCGACGAGCGCACGGACCAGCAGCCGTTCCCGAGCTACGGAGTGCAGCCGGTGCTCTGCGATGCAACCAGTCGACCGGCCTCGAAAACCCTGACCGAGATCTCGCAGCGCTCGCGCGGCCCGGCGCTGAAGCTCATGTGCGAGAGCACCGCGCGGCCCTCGGCGCCGATCGTCACTTCACCCGCCTGCTGCGAGCGCGAGCTCGAAGCGCCGTCCTTGCGCGCCTCGATTTCGTAGCGCAGCCGCTTGCCCGGCGCGGCGACGACGGTGGGCGCGATCGATACGCTGTCGCCGCGCCGCTCGGCATTGAGGGACAGCTCGTACGGCGCCGCCGCCGCGGCGGCGCCGGCGGCCGCGCACAAGGCGCCCAGGAGGATCCGATGGGAGAGCATCATGCCCGGGCCGAGCAAGCGCCAGACCCGCCCGGGCGGGCTCAAACCAGACGGGCGCCCTCGACGAGCGCGCGCAGCTTGGCCCAGGCGATCTGCGGATGGCTGCGGCCGCCGAAGCCGCAGTCGGCGCCGGCGATGAGGTTCTCGCGCCCCACGCGGCGCTCGTAGCGGCGCAGCCGCTGCGCCACGAGCTCGGGGTGCTCCACCACGTCGGTCGAGTGCGTCACGACGCCCGGCACCAGGATCTTGCCGGCGGGCAGCTCGAAGGCGTCCCACACCGCGTACTCGTGCTCGTGGCGCGCGTTGGCGCCCTCGATGAGGTAGGCCTGCGCGCGCACCTTGAGCAGCAGCGGCACGAGATGGCGCAGCTCCAGGTCGTGCGCGTGCGGGCCATGCCAGCTGCCCCAGCACAGGTGATAGCGCACGCTCGCCTCGGGGACGTTGCGCAAGGCATGGTTCAGCGCCTCGATGCGCACCTCGCAATAGCGCAGGAACGCCTCGAGGCCCATGCCGATGCCGATGCGGTCCCACAGCGCCGGAAGCCAGGCGTCGTCCACCTGGAGCGTCACGCCGGCCGCGGCGATCGCCTCGTATTCGACCCGCATCGCCTCGGCGAGCGCGAACACGAACTCCTCCTGCGAGCGGTAATGCTCGTTGCGACGGTACACCTCCAGGCTGCCCGGAGCGGTCGAGGTGAGGAACGCGTCCTCGGCCGGCACGTGCGCCTTCAGCTCGGCGATCTCGCGCTCGAGCGCCGCGCCGCCGGTGTACGTGATGGGGCCGGTGCACACCCAGATCGGCCGCACGCGCTTGATCTGCTCGCCCGGGGTGTAGAACAGCGTGCCCCGCTCGGTGGCGTAGCGGTAGAAGTCCGCGAACGCCTCGCGGTCGCGTCCCTGCGCGAGGAGCGGCGTCTCGCCGGGGGCGCCCGGGCGCGGCTCGAAGCCGCCGAAGCGCCCTTCCACGTAAGAGAGCCAGTCGCCGCCCTTGGTGAGCTCGCCCTCGTTGACGAGGTCGAGGCCGATCTCGCGCTGCCGGCGCACCACGGCCTGCACCGACTCGAGCGCGGGGAGGCTTCCCACGTGCGTGGTGAGGATCCGGTCGCGGCTGCGTTTCATGCCGCGCAGAATACTCCGGGTTAGAATCGCCCGCTCGACTCGAGGAGGAAGCCATGAGGAAGATCCTGATTGCCGCGGCGCTCGCCGCGTTCGGCCTGCCGGCCGCCGCCCAGCAGACGGTGCGCATCGGCATGCTGAACGTGCTCTCGGGCCAGTTCGCCGACGCCGGCGTGCAGCTCGACAACGGCGTGCGCACCTACATGCGCCAGCACGGCGACACCGTCGCCGGCCGCAGGATCGAGATCATCCGGCGCGACGTCGGCGGGCCGCTGCCCGACGTGGCGCGGCGCCATGCGCAGGAGCTCGTGGTGCGCGACAAGGTCGACATCCTCGCCGGGTTCCTCCTCACGCCCAACGCCCTTGCCGCGGCCGACGTGTCGGTCGAGGCGAAGAAGTTCATGGTGGTGATGAACGCCGCGACCTCGGTCATCATCGACCGCTCGCCCTACATGGTGCGCACCTCCGTGACGCTGCCGCAGATTGCCGAGACCTTCGCCACCTGGGCGGCGAAAAGCGGCATCAAGCGCACCTACACCATGGTGACCGACTACGGCCCGGGCCACGACTCCGAGGCCGCCTTCATCCAAGCCTTCAAGGCCGCCGGCGGCGACATCGTCGGCTCGGTCCGCTTCCCGGTGGCGAACCCCGACTTCGCCGCCTTCGTGCAGCGGGCGCGCGACATCAATCCCGAGTCCATCTTCGTGTTCATCCCGGGCGGCGCGCAGCCCGCGGCGCTCGGCAAGGCATTCGCCGAGCGCGGCATCGACCCCGCCAAGACGCGCATCCTCGCCACCGGCGAGACCACCGCCGAGGCGGCGCTGAAGAGCATGGGCGAGGCGGCCCTCGGCATCATCTCCGCCTGGCACTACGACTACACCCTCGACAACCCGCGCAACCGCGAGTTCGTGAAGCTGCACAACGAGATGCACGGCCGCAACCCGGACTTCTTCTCCATCGGCGGCTACGACGGCATGCACGTCATCTACGAGGCGCTGCGCAGGACCGGCGGCAAGACCGACGGCGCGGCGCTCGCCGCGGCCGCCAAGGGCATGAAGTGGGACAGCCCGCGCGGCCCGATGTCGCTCGACCCGCAGTCGGGCGACGTGGTGCAGACGGTGTACATCCGGCGCGTGCAGCGCGCGGGCAGCGAGCTGCAGAACATGGTCTTCGACCGCGTCGAGAACGTGAAGGACCCGGCCGGCGAGCGCCGCAGGGCGGCCAAGAAGTAGATGCTGGCATCGCTCGCAGGCGTGCTCTTCGACGGGCTCGCCTACGGGATGCTGCTGTTCCTGCTGTCGGTGGGCCTCACGGTGACGCTGGGGATGATGAACTTCGTCAACCTCGCCCACTGCAGCTTCGCCATGGTGGGCGGCTACGCCACCGTCACGCTCATCAACGCCTACGGCTGGCCGTTCCTCGCCACCCTGCCCATGGCCTTCGCCGCGGCGGCGGTGGTGAGCCTCGCGCTCGAGCGGCTGCTCTACCGGCACCTGTACCGCGCGAGCGAGCTCGACCAGTGCCTGCTCACCATCGGCATCGTGTTCGTGTCGGTGGCCGCGTTCGCCTGGTTCTACGGCACCGTGCACCAGTCGGCGCCCCTGCCCGCCTGGCTGCGCGGCTCCTTCGAGCTCTTCGGGCTCACCTTCGCGTCGTTTCGCGCGTTCCTGATCGCCGTGGGCATCGCGGTGACCGTGGTGCTGGTGCTGGCGCTCGAGTACACGCGCTTCGGCGCCCAGGTGCGCGCCGCGGTCGACAACCAGCGCATGGCGCGCGGCCTGGGCATCGACGTCGACCGCGCCTTCATGATCACGTTCGCCCTGGGGGGCGGGCTGGCCGGCCTGGGCGGCGCGCTCGCCATCCAGATCGTGGGGCTCGACCCGGCCTTCGCGTTCACCTACCTCGTGTACGTGCTGATCGTGGTCGCGGTCGGCGGCCTGGGCTCGATCGGCGGCTCGCTCGCCGCGGCGCTGGTCCTCGGCGTGAGCGACATGGCGGGCAAGTACTACTTCCCCTGGCTCGGGGCCTTCCTGATCTACCTCGTGATGATCGCGCTGCTCATGTGGCGCCCGGCGGGCCTCTTTGGAAAGCGCTGAGCGGCATTTCCGCGACCAGGCGCGGTGGCGGCCGCTGGAGGTCGCGTTCTGGCTCGCCACGCTGCTGCCGTTCGTAGTCGCCCCCACCTACCTTTCGCTTGCGAGCCAGGTGGCGATCACGGCGCTGTTCGCGCTGTCGCTCGACCTCATCCTCGGCTACGCGGGGCTGGTGTCGCTGGGGCACGCCGCCTTCTTCGGCGTCGGCGCCTACACCGCCGGACTGCTCTCCAAGCACTACTGGGGCGACCCGATCGTGGGGCTCGCCGCGGCGGGCGTGGCGGCGGGGCTGGTCGGCTACGCCTCGAGCCACGTCATCGTGCGCTTTCGCCATCTCGCGCTCATCATGCTGACGCTGGGCTTCGGCCTGCTGCTGCACGAGGCGGCCAACAGCGCGAGCGCCCTCACCGGCGGCGTGGACGGCCTGCAGGGCGTGCGCATCCAGCCGGTGTTCGACACCTTCCGCTTCGACCTGTACGGGCGCACCGCGTACGCCTACTCGCTCGCGGTGCTGTTCATCGCGTTCCTGTTCGCCCGGCGCATCATCCATTCGCCGTTCGGCCTGGCGCTGCGCGGCATCCGCGAGAACGCCGTGCGCATGCCGGCGATCGGCGCGCCCAGCCAGGCGCACCTGCGCAAGGTGTTCACCCTGGCCGCGGTGCTCGCCGGCATCGCCGGAGCGCTGCTCACGCAGACCACCTCCACCGTGTCGCTCGAGGTGCTGTCGTTCGCGCGCTCGGCCGACGTGCTGGTGATCCTCATCCTCGGCGGGGCGGGCCGGCTCTACGGCGGCATCGTCGGCGCGGTGATCTACCTCGTGGCGCGCGACCAGTTCGCGGGCGTGAACCCGCAGTACTGGTATTTCTGGATCGGGATGCTGCTCATCGCGGTGGTGATGTTCCTGCCCAACGGCATCCTCGGCGGCCTCTCGCGCCTGCGCGCGCGGCTGGGGTGGACATGGCTGTAGCGCTCGCCACCCACGGCCTGCACAAGCGCTTCGGCTCGCTGGTGGTGGCGCAGGACATCGCCCTCGCCCTGCCGCAGGGCAGCCGCTACGCCCTCATCGGGCCCAACGGCGCCGGCAAGACCACGCTCATCAACCTCATCACCGGGATGTTGCGCCCCGACGCGGGCGAGATCCGCCTCGGCGGGCGCGACATCACCGCGCTCAGGCCCGAGGCGCGGGTGAAGGCGGGCCTCGTGCGCACCTTCCAGATCAACACCCTGTTCGCCCAGCTCACCGCGCTCGAGTCGGTGACGCTGGCGGTGCTCGAGCGCGAGGGCCGCGCCCACGCCTGGTGGCGCAGCCTGCCGGCGCAGCGGGCGGCGATCGAGGAAGGGCACGCGATCCTGCGCTCGCTGCGCCTGGAGGCGCACGGCGAGCGCCTCACGCGCGAGCTCGCGTACGGGCAACAGCGGCTGCTCGAGATCGCCCTCGCGCTCGCCACGCGCCCGCGCGTGCTGCTGCTCGACGAGCCCGCCGCCGGCGTGCCCAAGGACGAGAGCGCCGAGCTCTTCGCGGTGATCGAGGGGCTCTCGCGCGAGCTCACGGTGCTCTTCATCGAGCACGACATGGACGTGGTGTTCCGCTTCGCCCAGCGCATCCTGGTGATGGTCGGCGGCCGCCTCCTGGTCGAGGGCGCGCCGGCGGACATCGCGCGCGACGAGCGCGTGCGCGAGGTCTACCTCGGCTCGAGGCACCGTGCCGCTGCTTGAGCTCGACGGCGTGCGCGCCGGCTACGGCGACGCCGTGGTGCTCGACGGCATCTCGCTCGCGCTCGCCGCGGGCGGCAGCCTCGCGGTGCTGGGGCGCAACGGCGTGGGCAAGAGCACGCTGCTGCTCACCGTCATGGGCTATACGCGCCTGCACAAGGGCACGGTGCGCTGGGCCGGCAGGGACATCTCCGCCGTCCCCTCCCACCGCCGCGCGCGCCTGGGGCTGGGCTGGGTGCCGCAGGAGCGCGAGATCTTCCCCTCGCTGTCGGTCGAGGAGAACCTCACCGTCGGCGCGCGGCCGGGCGCCTGGACCCTGCCCAAGGTCTATGCCCTCTTCCCGCGCCTCGCCGAGCGCCGCGCGAACATGGGCAACCAGCTCTCCGGCGGCGAGCAGCAGATGCTCGCCATCGCCCGCGCCCTCATGACCAACCCCGCGGTGCTGCTGCTCGACGAGCCGCTGGAAGGCCTCGCGCCCATCATCGTGGAGGAGCTCGCCGCGGCCCTGCAGAAGACCTTCTCCCAGGAAGGCATGGCCACCGTGCTCGTCGAGCAGCACACCGAGCTCGCGCTCGCGCTCACGCAGGACGCCGTGGTGATCGAGCGCGGCCGCATCGTGCACCGCGCCCGCTCCGCCGAGTTCGCCCGCGACACCGAAACCCTCGAGCGCCTCGTCGGCCTCAAAGTCGCCTGAAGAGAAGAAAAGGGGGACGTACCCTCTTTTTCGCAGCGAAAAGAGGGTACGTCCCCCTTTTTCAGGGCTGGAACGCTCGTTCGGCGGCGATGAGGCGCTCGAGCAGGCGACGCGCGGCGAGCGGCGCGGCGTCGACCTGAATGTCGACGCGCGGGGCGCCGGGCTGCGCGTCGAGGGCCCGCTGCTGGGCCTCGAGCACCGGGAAGTCCTCGTGGAACACGCGCACCATGTCCTCGGAGCAGATGCGCTCCAGGTCCGGGTCGCCGAGGCCGAAGTTGCGCACGAAGCCGAAGTGATAGCGCGTGCTGCGCTCGGTCTCGGGGGTGGGCGCCGAGAGCGCCATCAGCTCGATGCGCCGCTCGCCGTCCTCGCAGCCGGCGAAGTTCACCGTGAAGCACGGCGGCACGTGCTCCACGATCTGCCAGCGATCGACGTTGCCGGGAAAGCCGCCGGCCTTGCGGTACAGCGGCGGCGGCGGCCGGTCGCGGATCCAGCGGGTGAGGCGCACGCGCCGCGCCTCGCGCTCCACCGTGGCCGGGAACTCGGTGATGGAAGGCGCGCCGATGGAGCCCGCGTGCACGTACGCGAGGTGGGTCACGTCCAGCACGTTGTCGGACACCAGCCGATAGTCGCAGGCGACGCGCACCGGATCGGGCCGCGTGAACGCCCACGCCGCATCCGCCGCCCAGCGCCACTCGGGGATCAGCGCCGGATCGGCGCGCGAGCGCTCGCCCATCCAGATCCACAGCCAGTGGTAGCGCTCGACGAGCGGGTAGGCGCGCACCCGCGCCTGCGGCGGGATCGACGCCTGGCCCGGGATCTCGGTGCAGGCGCCGGAGGCGTCGAACCGCAGGCCGTGGTAGCCGCAGCGCAGCTCGTCACCCTCGAGGCGCCCCATCGACAGCGGCAGGCTGCGGTGGCAGCAGCGATCCTCCAGCGCCACCGGAGTGCCGTCGGCTTTGCGGTAGAGGACCACCGGCTCGCCGAGGAGCGTGCGGGCCACCGGGGCGCGCGCGACTTCGCGATCCCACGCCGCCACGTACCAGGCGTTGCGCAGGAACACGGCCTTAGCCGCGCTTGTCCACGAAGCGCGGCGCCTTGATGTTCGCCTCGAATTCCTTGGCGATGGTGCCCCGCGCGAGCACTTCCACCTGCGGGGTCACCTGGAAGGCCTTGCGCACCGTCTCCACGACGCCGCCGGCGGCGGCCGAGCGCGTCTCGACGAAAAGCTTCAGGACGTCGTTGCCCGCCTCGGCGGCGTGCACCTCGGCGCGGAAGTCCACCACGTCGGGGTCGCGGAACAGCGCATCCTCGAGGTCGGCGTGGTTGATGTTGACGCCGCGCACCTTGAAGAAGCCCACCGTGCGGCGCGCATGGCGCAGGATCGGAAACACCTTCCAGGGGCCTTCGCCGGCGCCCTGCGCGGTGAGCGTGACGAGGTCGCCCGAGCTCCAGCGCAGGAACGGCGTCATGGTGTTGCTCCACAGCGCCGTGACCACGAGCGAGCCCACCTCGCCTTCGCGCACCGGCTGGCCCGCCTCGTCCAGCACCTCGAGGAACCACAGGTCCGTGAAGGCGTGCATGCCGTGGTGCCCCTGCGCCTCGCCGGCGACGATCGCGGCCTCGGTCATGCCGAAGTGGTCGAACACCTTCGCGCCCCAGGCGCGCTCGAGCTTCTCGCGCTTCACCGGCGACAGCGGCTCGGCGGCGACGATGATCTTCGCCACCGAGCTCGCGCGCAGATCGAAGCCGCGCGCCTCGGCGAGGTTGGCCAGGTGCAGCCCGTAGCTCGCCATGCCGATCCACACCGTGGGCTTGAGCTGGTCGATCAGCTCGAGCTGCACTTCGGAGGGCGTATTGGTGCCGGCGCCGCACCAGACGGTGCCGATGCCCAGGTTGATCGCGGCGCGCCCGTAGAGGTGCGCGACCGGGTGCACGCCGAGCGGGAACGAGATGTGGGCGCAATCGCGGGCGGTGGCCCCGACCAGCGCCCAGGCCCGCTCGAATGCCATCAGGTTGTGCACCATGTCCTCGGCCGAGCGCGGGTAGAACAGCGGCCGGCCGGTCGCGCCGCCCGAGCGCCAGTACTCGACCGCGTCGCTCCGCGGCGCGATGCAGAAGTCCTCGTGGAAGCGCGCCGGCGGCAGCTCGCGCAGCTCGTCCTTGGTGAGCACCGGGATGCGGCCCCATTCGGCGGGGTCGTCGAGGCGGTCGAGATCGAGCGCGGGCAGCCGCTTGCGCCAGAAGGCCGACTGGCGCGCACGTTCCACCGCGATGCGCTTGCGCTCGCGCTGCACGCGCGCGATGGCTTCGGCCGAGGCGGGCCAGCGCAGATCTTTCATGACCGGCCCCACACCTCGGCCGCCACCGCCTGCATCAGGCGCACCTTGCGCTCGGTGTCCTCCGGGGTGATCACCTGCCCGCCGCCCGCGGCGCTCGAGAAGCCGCATTGCGGCGAGAGCGCAAGCTGCTCGAGCGGCACCTGGCGCGCCGCCTCGTCGATGCGGCGCTTGAGCGCCTCGGGAGATTCGAGCGCCGGCGTCTTGGTGCTGAGAAGGCCGAGCACCACGGTCTTGCCCTTCGGGACCCGGGCGAGCGGGCCGAAATCGCCGGCGCGCGGCGTGTCGTACTCGAGGAGATAGCCGTCCACGCCGAGGTCGTTGAAGAGCGTCTGCGCGATGGGATCGTAGCCGCCCTCGGCCATCCACGCGCCCTTCAGGTTGCCGCGGCAAAGGTGCATCGCCACGACCATGTCGCGCGGCCGCTCCGCGATCGCCGCGTTGATGACCCGGGCATAGGTGGCGAGCAGCTTCTGCGGGTCCTCGCCGCGGCGCCGCACCTCGTCCTGCACGGCGGGGTCGCACAGGCAGGGCAGCGCGGTGTCGTCGAGCTGCAGGTAGCGGCAGCCGGCGGCGGCGAGCTCCGCGACCTCCTCCCGGTAGATGCGCACGAGGTCGTCGAAGTACCGATCGAGGTCCGGGTAGACCGCCTCGTCGACCGCGCGCGGGCCGAGGAAGAAGTGCATCACCGGCGGCGAGGGCAGCGTCACCTTCGGCACGCCTTGGCGCACCACCGACTTGAGGAAGGCGAACTCGCCGGTCGCGATGCCGCGCACGCGCTTGAGCGGCGCCCTGGCATAGGGATTCTGCGCCACCGCCACCACGGCGCCGCGCTCGCTGCGGAACGAGCCGAGCGCGCCCTCGCGGTAGCCGAAGGCCGGGATGGCGTCGATGAAGCCGGCGGACCAGCTGCGGCGGCGGAACTCTCCGTCGGTAATCGACTGAAGGCCCAGGCGCTCCTGGAAGCGGACGATCTCGGTGACGCACTCGTCCTGCAGCGCGCGGAACTCCGCTTCGGCGATCTCGCCCGCGCGCAGGCGCCGCGCGGCCGCGAGCAGCCGCTCGGGCCTCAGGAAGCTGCCGACA
>DATLGR010000335.1:0-6851 GCA_035540415.1 Burkholderiales bacterium
TAGTCCCCGGTCAGAACCGCCTGCTCTCGAGCCTTTCCCGCGACCTCCAGGTGCGGCTCCTGCCGCGACTGGAAAAGGTATCGCTCGCCGTGCGCCAGACGGTGCAGGAGGCCGACGCCCCCGTCGGCTACGTCTGGTTTCCTTTGAGCGGAGTCGTCTCCGTCGTCCTCAGCCTGAAGAACGGCGCCACGGTCGAGATCGCCACGGTCGGCAGCGAGGGCCTGGTCGGCACCGCGGCGGTGCTCGGCGCCGAGCGCAGCCCGCTCAGCGCCTTCTGCCAGGTGGCGGGGCAGGCGACGCGCATGCGGGCCGACCTGTTCCGGCGCTCGCTGCAGGAATTTCCCGAGCTCTCCGCCGTGGTGCACCGCTACATCCAGGCGCTCCTCAACCAGACGGCGCAGTCGATCGCCTGCAACCACGCCCACAGCGTCGAGCAGCGCATCGCGCGCTGGCTCCTCATGACGCACGACCGCGTGGGCGCCGACGAATTCCAGCTCACCCAGGAATTCCTCGCCCAGATGCTCGGCGTGCGCCGGCCGAGCGTCACGGTCGCCGCCTGCGAGCTGCAGAAGCAGGGGCTCATCCGCTACCAGCGCGGGCGCATCCGCATCGTCGAGCGCGCGGGGCTCGAGGCGCGCGCCTGCGAGTGCTACGAGAAGGTGCGCGGCGAGCTCGACCGGCTGATCGGCGTCAACGGCATGTAGGCGGGGCGGCGTTGTAGCGCGCCGCCGCGGTCACGAGGGTCGCGCGCAGCCGCGCGAGCCGCCCGTGCAGCGCCGCGTTGCCGCGGCTCGCCCGCCCGGCGCGCTCGAGCGCGAGGCGGTAGCGAAGGCTGGTGCCCACCACGCGCTGGGCCGCCGTCTCCACGTCGCCGCGCGTTTTCATCGCGCGCGCGAACTCGGCGAGCGCGCCGTGGTAGGCGGCGGCGGCGGCGAAGACGTCCGTGAGAAGCGCGCGGTCCACGCGCCATAGTCTAGTTCCGACGCGCCGCGCGCGCCATCGGGTCGCCGCGCGGCGACGGTCCGTTCGGCGCTCTCCCACCGGATCAGCGCGCGGCGCGCGCGTCCCGCACGCGGCTCAACGTCGGCGCCGCATCCTCTCAGACCATGAAAATCAGCGTTCTGGGCCTCGGGTACGTGGGCGCCGTATCCGCGGGCTGCCTCGCCAAAGACGGGCACGAAGTCATCGGGGTGGATCCCGAGCGCACCAAGGTCGACCTCATCAATGCCGGCCGGGCGCCCATCATCGAGAAGGACATCGGCGAGATCATCGCTGCGCAGGTCGCCGCGGGGCGCCTGCGCGCCACCACGGAGCTCTCGGACGCGGTACGCTCGAGCGACCTCGCCATCGTGTGCGTCGGCACGCCCAGCCAGCCGAACGGCGGCATCGACCTCAGCTACGTGCGCCGCGTGTGCGAGCAGATCGGCCGCACGCTCGCCACGCACGAGGGCGCGCCGGTGGTGGTCATGCGCAGCACCATGCTGCCGGGGACCATGCGCGACGTGGTCATCCCCACCCTGGAGGCCCATTCCGGCAAGCGCGCGGGCGAGGAGTTCGGCGTGTGCATCAACCCCGAGTTCCTGCGCGAAGGCACGGCGGTGCACGACTACTACCATCCGCCGAAGACCGTCATCGGCGAAGTCAACCGCGCGAGCGGCGATCTCCTCGCCGCGCTCTACGCCGGCATGCCCGCGCCGATGATCCGCACCGACATCGAGACCGCCGAGATGGTGAAGTACGCCGACAACGCCTGGCACGCGCTCAAGGTGGGCTTCGCCAACGAGATCGGCAACCTGTGCAAGGCGCTCAACGTCGACGCGCACCGGGTGATGGACATCTTCTGCCAGGACCGCAAGCTCAACCTTTCGCCCTACTACCTCAAGCCCGGCTTCGCCTTCGGCGGCTCCTGCCTGCCGAAGGACGTGCGCGCGCTGCTCTACAAGGCGAAGACGCTCGACCTCGCGCTGCCGATCCTCGCCGCGATCCTGCCCTCCAACCAGCTCCAGGTGGAGCGCGGGCTGCAGGCGGTGCTCGAGAAGGGCAAGCGCAAGGTCGGCGTGCTCGGCTTCTCGTTCAAGGCCGGCACCGACGACCTGCGCGAAAGCCCGATGGTGGAGCTGACCGAGCGGCTGCTCGGCAAGGGCTACGACCTGCGCGTGTACGATCGCAACGTGAGCCTCGCCGCGCTGCACGGCGCGAACCGCGACTACATCCTGAACAAGATCCCGCACATCTCGCGCCTCATGGTGCCCTCCATCGAGGAGGTGCTCGCGCATGCCGAGACGCTGGTGATCGGAAACGGCTCGCCGGAGTTCGCCGAGGTGCCGCGGCGCATCGGCGAGCACCAGACGGTGATCGACTTCGTGCGCGTCACCGGCTCGCGCAGCGTCGCGGGCGTGTACGAGGGCATCTGCTGGTAGCACCGGCGCCATCGCCAAGGAGATCCGTTCCATGCCTGCCTCGCCCCTGAAGCTGTCGATCGTCGTGCCCACCTTCAACGAGCGCGACAATGTGCTCGAGCTCGTGCGCCGCCTGGAGCGCTGCCTGGAGGGGCGCGCCTGGGAAGTGGTGTTCGTCGACGACGACTCGCCCGACGGCACCGCCGCGCTGGTGCGGCGGCTCGCGCGCGACAACGCCCGCGTGCGCTGCGTGCAGCGCGTGGGACGGCGCGGCCTGTCCTCGGCCTGCGTCGAGGGCATCCTCGCCTCGGCCGCGCCCTTCGTCGCCGTCATGGACGCCGACCTGCAGCACGACGAGGCGCTGCTGCCGCAGATGCTGGACGTCCTCGAGCAGGGCGGCACCGACCTCGTCATCGGCACGCGCTACTCGGGGGGCGGCGGCGTGGGCGACTGGGATGCGTCGCGCGCGCGCATGAGCCGGCTCGCGACGGGGCTCTCCCGGCTGGTGGTGCCGGCGAGCGTGTCCGACCCGATGAGCGGCTTCTTCGCGCTGCGCCGCGAGACCTTCGAAGCCTCGATGCGCGATCTCTCGAGCATCGGCTTCAAGATCCTGCTCGACATCATCGCCTCGGCGCCGGCGCCGCTGCGCATCCGCGAGCTGCCCTACCAGTTCCGCACCCGCCACGCGGGCGAGAGCAAGCTCGACAGCCAGGCGGTGTGGGAATACCTGATGCTGCTCGCCGACAAGCTGATCGGCCGCTACATCCCGGTGCGCTTCGTCGCCTTCGCGGCCATCGGCGGCTTCGGCGTCCTGGTGCATTTTGCCGTGCTGGCGCTCGTGTTCGGCTCGCTCGGCGCCTCGTTCGCCGCGGGACAGACCGCGGCCGCGCTGGTGGCGATGACGAGCAACTTCGTGCTCAACAACGCGCTCACCTACCGCGACCGCCGGCTGCGCGGCTGGGGGATCCTGCGCGGGTGGCTTTCCTTCACCCTCGTGTGCTCCATCGGCCTGCTCGCCAACGTCGGCGTCGCCTCGTACCTCTTCGCGAGCGACGCGGCCTGGGCGCTCGCCGCGCTCGCCGGCATCGCGGTCGGCGCGGTGTGGAACTACGCGGTCACGGCGACGTACACCTGGCGCCGCGCCGAGCGCGCCGCGGCGCGCCGCCGCCGCGCCGCCGCCCAGGTCCGGCCGGCCGCATGACGCGCCCGCTCGCGCTGCTGATCGGGGGCTGCCTCGCGCTCACCGCGGCGGCCGTGCTCGTCGGGCTGCCGGCGGCGGCGCACTTCCTCGCGCCGCACTACTCGCTCGGCTTCGCCGACGACTACAACCTCATCGCGAAGAACCTGCTCGAGGGGCACGGCTACCGGCTGCACGCGGACATGGCGGACACCATGATGCGCGAGCCGGGCTATCCGCTGTTCCTCGCGGCGCTGTTCGCCGTGCTGGGCTACGGCATCGAGGCGGCCCGCATCGGCAACCTGGCGCTCGGCGCCGCGGCCGCGCTGGTGGTGGCGAGCCTCGCGCGGCGCGTGACGCGCGACGAGACCGCGGCGCTGATCGCGGTCGCCATCTTCCTGCTGCATCCCGGCACCGTGATCGCCACGGCGCGCGGCGGGGTGGAGCTGCTCTTCATCCTCGCCTGCGCGGGATTCCTGCTGCTGCTGCAGCGCGCCATCGAGAGCGGGCGCCCCGGCGCCTACGCGGCCGCCGGGCTGGCGCTCGGCGCCGCGGTGATGGTGCGCAGCACGCCGATCGTGTTTCCGCTGCTGCTGCTGCCGTATCTCGTGCTGAGCGCGCCCCGCGGCGAGCGGGCGCGCCGGCTCGGGCTCGGCGCGCTGCTGGTGGGCGCGATGATTCTCGTCATGGTGCCGTGGATCGCGCGCAACTACGCGCTTTCGGGCGCCTTCGTGCCGACCGGCACGGTGCAGGGCGTGGCGCTGCAGGAAGGGCAGTTCACCTGCGAGCGCATGCCGTTGGGGCGGGAGTTCAAGCGTCTGCAGGACGAGGCGGCCGACGATCGCGACCGCCTGGCGGAGGCCGCCGGACTGCGGTTTCGCAGCGGCTATTACCAGTACTTCTACTCGCCGGCCGACGAGCTCGCGTACAACCGCAACCTCGCCCAGCGTGCGCTCGAGCGCTACCGCGACGAGCCGGCGCTGCTCGCGCGCTGCAGCGCGGCGAACCTCTTCAACTTCTGGTTCCTGGGCAAGAACGGCCTCGCCACGGCGATCAACATCGCGGTGCAGCTGCCGCTGCTCGCAATGGCGCTCGCCGGTGGGTGGCTGCTGCTGCGCCGGCGCGTTCCGGCGGAGCGCTGGGCGCCGGTGGCGCTGTTCGCCGCCTGCCTGGTGGCAGTGCACCTGCCGGTGATCGCGCACGCGCGCCACAGCATGCCGCTGGTGCCTTACCTCGGCATGTTCGCCGCCGTGGCGCTCGCCGCGGCGTGGCGGCGGCGCAGCGAGCGCCGCACGCCGCCGGCCGCGCCGGTGCCGGCGTGAGCGCCGCGCGGCGCGTCCTCATCCTCGTCGAGAACCTGCCCAGCCCCTTCGACCGGCGGGTGTGGCAGGAGGCGACCACGCTGCGCGACGCGGGCTACGCGGTGTCGATCATCTGCCCGACCGGCAAGGGCTACGAGCGGCGCGCCGAGGTGATCGACGGCATCCACATCTGGCGCTACCGCCTGCCGCACGAGGCCGAGGGCGCGGCGGGCTACCTCATCGAGTACGGCGCGGCGCTCTTCTGGAGCTTCGTGCTGTCCTGGAAGGTGCTGCGCCGGCGCGGCTTCGACGTGATCCACGCCTGCAACCCGCCGGACCTTTTCTTCCTGCTGGGCGCCTTCTACAGGCTCTTCGGCAAGAAGTTCGTCTTCGACCACCACGACGCGAGCCCGGAGCTCTACGAGGCGAAGTTCGGCCGCCGCGGGCTGCTGTGGCGGGCGATGGTGTGGCTCGAGCGGCTCACCTTCCGCACCGCCGACATCTCCATCGCCACCAACGAGTCCTACCGCCGCATCGCCATCGAGCGCGGCGGCATGGACCCGGCACGGGTGTTCGTGGTGAGGAGCGGCCCGAGCCTCGAGCGCATGAAAATCGTTCCGCCCGATCCGCGGCTGCGCTGCGGCCGGCGCTACCTCGTGGGCTACGTCGGCGTCATGGGCCGCCAGGAGGGCATCGACCTGCTGCTGCAGGCGGTGCAGGCGATCGTGCAGGAGTTCGGCCGCCGCGACGTGCACTTCGGCCTGGTCGGCGGCGGCACTTCGCTCGGCGAGATGCGCGCGCTCGCGCAGGCGCTCGGCGTGGCCGACTACGTCACCTTCACCGGCCGGGTGCCCGACGCCGAGCTGCTCGCGATGCTGAACACCGCGGACGTCTGCGTGAACCCCGACGTCGCCAACGCCATGAACGACATCTCCACCATGAACAAGATCATGGAGTACATGGCGCTCGGCAAGCCCATTGTGCAGTTCGACCTCACCGAGGGCCGCTTCTCCGCCCAGCAGGCTTCCCTGTACGCGCGGCGCAACGACCCGCGCGACCTCGCGGCGAAGATCCTCGAGCTCCTCGACGACCCGGAGCGGCGCCGCGCCATGGGCGCCTTCGGCCGGCGCCGCGTCGAGACCGAGCTCGAGTGGCGCTACGAGGCGCCCAAGCTGCTCGCCGCCTACGAGGTGCTCTCGGCGGGCGCTGCGCCGGGCAAAAGGATCCAGGCCAGGGCCCCGGCGGCAGCGCCCACCAACAGCAGGACGCCGTAGGCGACCGACACGGCGAGGGCGTCGGCCGCGGGCACCGCGAGCGCCTGGCCGGCGAGCACGAACACCGCCTCGCGCATGCCCCAGCCGCCGAACGAGACCGGCAGCGCCGCGGCGAGCATCGCGAAGGGCGCGAGCAGCGCGAGCGGCAGCCACAGGCCTTCCGCGGTGCCCGCCGCGAGCGTCGCCACCGCGAGGATCGTCATCGCATGGATCGCGGCCGAGGTGGCGAGGATCGGCGGGGAGGCGAGCAGGGTGCGCGCAGCGCGCGCCTCGCCGGCGAGCGCGGGCCAGCGCGCGAGCGCCCATGCGGCCGCCGGCAGGCCGAGCACGAAGGCGGCGACGAGGACGGCGAGCGGCGCGAGCGCGCTGGCGAGCGCGAGGCCCGGCACGGCGAGCACCGCGAGCACCCACAGGCCGTTTACGCGGTCGTGGAGCACCGAGCGCGCGGCCGCGCGGTAGCCCTCGCGCCGGCCGTGCGCGGCGATGCGGTAGGCGTCGCCGCCGACGCTGGAGGGCAGCGCCTGGCTGATCAGCACGCCGAGCGCGGTCCAGCGCAGCGCGTCGCGGCCGGCCGGCGCGCCGATGCCGAGCGCCGCGCAGACGCGCCGCCAGCGCCAGGCGCAGAGCGCCGTGTGCGCGAGCAGGATCGCGACGCACGCGGCGAGCGCCGCGTGCGTCGCGATCCTGCTCGCGCACACGG
>DATLGR010000336.1:0-3672 GCA_035540415.1 Burkholderiales bacterium
GTCATCCGCAGCAAGCTCCCCGACGACATCTTCTCCGCCGCGCGCAGGCGCGGCGCGGCGGAGAAGATGTCGTCGGGGAGCTTGCTGCGGATGACGATGCCGTCGGCGTCGCGCGCGAGCCGGCGCACCGTGTCGGGCTCGCCGTCGGGCGCGCGGAGCACCTCGACGTGGCGCGCGAGCAGGGCTTCGCCCGCGGGCGCGATCGGGTCGACGATCAGCACGCGCCTCACAGCGGGTCCCAGGAGAACACGTCCTGCGAGCGCTCGAGCGGATGGAAGTGCGGGCGCAGCGCGGGCAGGGCGTGCGCGGCGATCGACTCCGCGCTCCAGCCCCCGTCGCGGTGCACCGAGCGCAGCGGGCGGCTCTGCGCCATGAGGAAGAGCTCGTTCGCGCGCACCGCGAAGACCTGGCCGCTCACCTCGCGCGCCGCGTCGCTCGCGAGGAACACCGCGAGCGGCGCCACCTTCGCCGTGTGCATCGCCTTCAGCTTCTCGACGCGCGCCTTCTGGTCCTCGGTTTCGGTGGGAATGGAGCCGATCATGCGGCTCCAGGCGAAGGGGGCGATGCAGTTGGAGCGCACGCCGTAGCGCGCCATGTCGAGCGCGATGGACTTGGACAGCGCCACCAGGCCGAGCTTGGCCGCGGCATAGTTGGCCTGGCCGAGGTTGCCGACGAGCCCGGAGGTCGAGGTCATGTGGACGTAGCTGCCCCCGCCTTGCGCGCGAAAGTGCGGCGCGGCGGCGCGCGAGACGAAGAACGCGCCGTGCAGGTGCACGTCGATCACCGCGCGCCAGTCCTCCTCCGAGAGGTTGAAGAAGAAGCGATCGCGCAGGATCCCGGCGTTGTTGACCACGGCATCGAGGCGCCCGAAGGAATCCAGCGCGCACTGCACGATGCGCGCGGCCGAGGCCCACTCGGCGACGCTGTCGGTGCTGACGGCCGCGGCGCCGCCGGCGGCGCGAATCTCCTCGGTCACCCGCCGCGCCGGCGCGGCATCGCGCCCCTCGCCGGCCACCGAGGTGCCGATGTCGTTGACCACCACGCCCGCCCCGGCGGCCGCCAGCGCGAGCGCGAGCTCGCGCCCGATGCCGCCGCCCGCGCCCGTGACGAGGACCGCCTTGCCTTCGAGCAGCTTCAATCCCGGAAGCCCGGGTACTTTCTCTCGGCCAGCCGCAGCAGCGCCGGCCACTCGAGCGGCCCCCAGCGCCGGCGCGTCTCGGGCCGATACAGGTGGTGCGTCTTCTGCACCACCTCCGGCGGCGGATAGTGCAGCTTCGTGTTGCAGGCCATCGCCGTGACCTGGGCGCGGCAGGCGCGCTCCAGCCAGAACATGTTGGTGAATGCCTCCGATACGCTGGCGCCGACCGCGAGCAGCCCGTGGTTTCTGAGAATCATCGCCTTGCAGGCTCCGAGGTCCCGCACCAGGCGCTGCTGCTCGTCCAGATCGATCGCCACGCTCTCGTACTCGTGCATGCCCACGGCGTCGAAGTACATCGCCGTCTGCGTGAGCGGCAGCAGGCCGCAGTCGAGCGCGGACACGGCCATCCCGGCGACCGAGTGCGTATGAATCACGCAGCCCACGTCCGGCCGCCCCTGGTGCACCGCGCTGTGGATGACGAAGCCCGCCTGGTTGATGCCGTAGCCGGTGCCGGAGTCCTGGACGATGCGGCCGTCGAAGTCGACTTTCACCAGGCTCGAGGCGGTGATCTCGTCGTACGTCATGCCGTAGGCGTTGATCAGGAAGTGACCTTCCTCGCCCGGCACGCGCGCCGAGATGTGGTTGTAGACGAGATCATCCATGCCGTAGTGGTGCACCAGGCGGTAGCAGGCCGCGAGGTCGACCCGCGCATCCCACTCCTCGCGCGAGACGCGCCCGCGCATCGACTCGATCTGCAGCTGGGAGAGGTCGCTCATGTCCCTATTATGCTCGGGAACCTCCTCCGGGGCTTCGCGACCTTATCATCCGCCCCGGATGCTCCACTTCGCGCTCGCGCCGCGCTCGGTCGCCGTCATCGGCGCCTCCGACCATCCGCACAAGGTCGGGGGCCGGCCGCTGCTCTACCTGCAGCGCTACGGCTATCGCGGCGCAATCTATCCGGTGAACCCGGGCCGCACGGCGGTGCAGGGGCTGCGTGCATTCGCGCGCGTGGAGGATCTGCCGGAGGCGCCGGAGCTCGCGGTGGTCGCGGTGGCCGGGGAAGAGGCGGTGCGCGCGGTCGAAGCGTGCGCCGCGCGAGGGGTCAAAGCCGTGGTGGTGATGGCTTCGGGCTTCGGCGAGACCGGCCCGGAGGGGTTGCGCGCGCAACAGTCGCTGGTGGAAACGGCACGGCAGGCGGGCATGCGGCTCATCGGCCCGAACTGCCAGGGCCTTGCCAATTTCGCGACCGGCATGGTGGCGAACTTCTCCACCATCTTCCATGAGCTGGAAGCGCGGGAGGGTCCGGTGGCGATCGTGAGCCAGAGCGGCGCGAACGCCCAGGCGATCTACACGCTGGTCATGGAGCAGGGCGTCGGCGTGCGCCACGTGCACGCGACCGGCAACGAGGCCGACGTCACGGTGGCCGAGCTCGCCGAGGCCGTGCTCGAGGACGCGGGCGTGGGACTGCTGCTGCTTTACCTGGAAGCGATCAAGGATCCGGCGCGCCTGGCCGCCGCCGCGGCGCGGGCGCGCGCGCGCGGCGTGCCCATCGTCGCGCTCAAGGCCGGGCGCACCGCGCGCGGCCAGCGCGCGGCACGCTCGCACACGGGGGCGCTCGCCGCCGAGGACCGCGTGGTGGACGCCTTCTTCGAGCGCCACGGCATCTGGCGCGCCGCGGACCCGCCGTCGCTGGTGCTCGCCTCGGCGCTGTACCTCGGAAAGCAGCTTCCGCGGGGACGGCGGCTCGTCTTTCTCAGCAACTCGGGGGCGAGCTGCGTGATGGCGGCCGACCATGCGGAGCAGCGCCGCCTCGAGCTCGCCGCGCTTTCCGAGGAGGCGAAAGGGAAGCTGCGCGGGGTGCTGCCCGCCTTCGCCGCCGCCGACAATCCGATCGACCTGACCGGCGCGCTGCTCGGCAACCCGCGGCTGCTGGGCGACGCCCTTCCGGTCATCGGAAACGATGAACGCAGCGAGCTGCTGCTCCTTGCGCTGCCGGTGGCCGGCGCCGGGTACGACCTGCCGCAGTTTGCGCGCGATCTGCTCGTCTTCGCGGATCGCCACGCGCAGGCGGTGGCCGTGGCCGCCCCGCAGGAATCGGTCCGGCGGGTGTTCCGCGACGCCGGCATCGCGACCTTCGCGCGCGAGCACGAAGCGATGGATGCGCTCGTCCAGGTCGCCGAGCACCGCGCGCGCATGGCGGGCGCGGCGCCGCCCTTGCCGCGGCCGGTGTCGCCGCCGGCCCGGACGCATCTCCTGAGCGAAGCGGAAAGTCTCGCCCGGCTGCGCGACGCGGGGCTGGCCGTCGTCGAGCACCGGCTATGCCGCACGGCGCACGAGGTGCTGGCGGCGGTCGAGGCGCTGCAGGGCCCGGTGGTCCTCAAGGCCTGCTCGCCCGACCTGCCGCACAAGAGCGACCACGGCCTGGTCGCGCTGGAGATTGCCGATGCCGCGGCGCAGTTCGCCTGGATGCGCCACAAGACCCGGGCGCTCGGCGCGCGCTTCGACGGGGTCATCGTGGCGCGGCGCGCGCCGCG
>DATLGR010000337.1:0-13978 GCA_035540415.1 Burkholderiales bacterium
TATAGCATGGAGCGCATCAGCCGCCAGCTGAGCGCCGACTGGCGGTAGGCGATGACCATCGGCGTCTTGAACAGCGCCGTCTCGAGCGTTGCCGTACCGCTCGCCACCAGCGCGAGATCGGCCGCGGCCAGAGCCTCGTGCGAGTGGCCGAAGAGCAGCGTGAGCGGCAGATCGGTGCGCCCGTGCTGGTGCAGCGCGCGCTCGAAGAGCTCGCGCGTCGCCCGCGTGACCATGGGGCAGACGAAATGCACGTCGTGCATCTCCTGGCGCAGGCGATGCGCCGCCAGCACGAAGGCGCTTGCCATGTACTGCAGCTCGGAGCGCCGGCTGCCCGGCAGCAGCGCCACGATGAGCTTCCCGGACGGCAGGCGCAGCTGTGCGCGCGCCTCGGCCTTGTCGGGCTGGAACGGGATGAGGTCCGCGAGCGGATGGCCGACGTAGGTCACCGGGATGCCTGCGCGCTCGTACAGCGGTTTCTCGAAGGGGAACATGACCAGGATCCGGTGCACCGCGCGGGCGATCCTGCGGATCCGCCACCCGCGCCAGGCCCAGATGGACGGGCTGACGTAGTGCACCGTGCGGATGCCGGCGGCCTTGAGCGTCGTCTCGAGGCCGAGATTGAAGTCGCCGGCATCCACGCCGATGAACAGATCCGGCCGCTCCGCAATCAGCTCGCGCGCAAGGCGCCGGCGAATGCGCATGATCTCGAGGTAATTGCGCAGCGCCTCGGCGTAGCCGCGCACCGAGAGCTTCTCCATCGCGTAGTGGGACTCGAAGCCCTGCGCAAGCATGCGCGGCCCGCCGATGCCGGCGAACAGCATTGCGGGCCTGCGCGCCTTGAGCGCCCCGATGAGATGAGCCCCCAGCAGATCGCCGGAGGCCTCGCCGGCCACCATGCCGACGCGCAGGAGCTCGCCCACTACCGGATGATTCCGCGCTGGCTGTCCGCGAGGAACTCGAGGATGGCGCGCACTTGCGGGCAATCGGCCGCTTGCGCCTCGAGCGCGCGCCGCGCCTCTTGCAGCGCGAGGCCGCTGCGGTAGAGCGTCCGGTACGCCCGCTTCAGGCCGAGGATGGCCTCGGCGCTGAAGCCGCGCCGCCGCAATCCTTCGCTGTTGATGCCGAAGGGACGCGCCATGTTGCCCGCCGCCATGACATACGGGGGCAGGTCTTGCGGCAGATAGGTGCCCATCCCGGTGAAGGCGTGCGCGCCCACGTGGACAAACTGGTGCACCAGCGTGGTGGCGCCGAAAATGGCCCAGTCGCCCACGCGCACGTGGCCGGCGAGCTGGCACGCGTTGGCGAAGATGGTCCGGCTGCCGATCTGGCAGTCGTGCGCGAAATGCACGTAGGCCATGATCCAGTTGTCGTTGCCCAGGCGCGTGGTGCCGGCGTCCTGCGCCGTGCCGCGGTTGATGGTGACGTACTCGCGAATGGTGTTGTCGTCGCCAATCTCCACTGCCGTGTCCTCGCCCTTGTACTTCTTGTCCTGCGGGGGGCCGCCGACGACGGCGAAGGGGAAGATCCGGTTGCGCCGGCCGATGCGCACGCGGCCCTCCAGCACGACGTGCGCGCCGATGCGGCTGCCCTCGCCCACCTCGACCTGCGCGCCGACGATGGCATAGGGGCCGACCTCCACGTCGGGGGCGAGCCGCGCCGCCGGATGAATCACGGCGCTGGGGTGGATCGCGGCGCTCATTGCTCCGCGACGGCGCGGATGGAGCAGAGGATCACCGCCTCTGCGACCACCGCGTCGGCCACGCGGGCCATGCAGGCGAAGCGCCCGATGCCGCGGCGCGCGCGCTCGAGGACCACCTCCAGCTCCAGCCGATCGCCGGGCAGCACCGGCTTCTTGAAGCGCGCATTGTCGATGCCGACGTAGTAATAGAGATGGTCGTCGACCCGGCCGGCCTGCCCCTCGGCGCTGAACATGAGTACGCCCGCGGCCTGCGCCATCGCCTCGAGAATCAGCACGCCCGGCATGATCGGGCGCCCCGGGAAATGCCCCTGGAAGTAGGGCTCGTTGACCGAGACGTTCTTGAGCGCCACGACGCGCTTGCCCGGCTCGCATTCGAGGATGCGGTCGATCATGAGCAGGGGATAGCGCTGGGGCAGCAGCTTGAGGATGTCGATCGCTTCCATCTCAGCCATTCTTCTTCTCCTTGCGTTCCAGGGTCCGCAGGCGCTCGGCGAGGTCCGCCAGGTGGCGCACCAGCGCGGTGTTGCGCGCCCAGGCCTTGTTCTCGTCGAACGGGTAGAGTCCCGTATAGGTGCCCGCCTGCCGGATCGAGCGCGAAATCATGGTGCCCGCCGACACGTTGACATGGTCCGCGAGGCTCAGGTGCCCCAGCACGTTGGCGGCACCGCCGAGGGTGCAGTGGCGCCCGATGACCGCGCTGCCGGCGACCCCGGCGCAGCCGGCCATGGCCGTATGCGCGCCGATGCGGGCGTTGTGGCCGATCTGCACCAGGTTGTCCAGCTTCACGCCCTCCTCGATGACGGTGTCGTCCAGGGCGCCGCGGTCGATGGTGGTGTTGGCGCCGATCTCGACGTCGTCGCCGATGCGCACGGCGCCGATCTGCGGCACCTTGATCCAGCGCCCCTCGGCGTCGCGCACGATGCCGAAACCGTCGGCGCCGATGACCGCTCCGGCGTGCACGATGACCCGGCGCCCGAGCGTGCAGCCCGGATACACCACCACGCGCGGGTACAGGCAGCTGTCGTCGCCGATTTGCACGCCCTCGCCGATGACGCAGCCCGCTCCGATCGACACGCGCGCGCCCAGCCGCGCCCCGGCTGCCACGACCGCCGAAGGGTGGATCCCCTCGGGCTGCGTGGTGAGCGGGTTGAACAGCTGCGACAGGCGGGCGAAGTAAAGCGCCGGCTGCTCGCACACGATGCGCGGCAGCGCCGTGAGCGCCTCGGCCTCTGCGGCCAGGATCACCGCCGAGGCGCGGGTGGCGGCAAGGTGGTGGCGATGCCGGGGACTCGCCAGGAAGGCGATCTCGCCCGGCACCGCACCCTGCAGCGATCCCACCTGGTGCACCCGCGTCGTGCCATCGCCCTCCACGCGCCCGCCGAGGCGCCCAGCGATTTCGTCGAGCGTCAGGGCTGCCGCCATGACCTCACTTGGCCGGCGGCTTTTCCAGCGCCTTGATCACCTTGTCGGTGATGTCGATGCGCGGACTGAAGTAGACCACGTCCTGAAGGATGAGGTCGTACTTCTCCTGCTCCGCGATCTGCCGGATGACCCGGTTGGCGAGCTCCACCACCTGCGCCAACTCCTCGTTGCGTCGCTGGTTCAGGTCCTCGCGGAACTCGCGCTGGCGACGCTGGAATTCCCGGTTCAGGTCGCCGAACTCGCGCTCCCGGCTGCGCCGCTGCGACTCGCTCATGGTCACCGCGTTGCGGTCCAGCTCGTCCTGCATGCGCTTGAGCTGCTCCGCGATGCGGGCGAGCTCCTGGTCGCGCTTCTGGAACTCGGCCTCGATCTTCTTCTGCGCCCGCTGCGCGGGAACCGCGTCGCGCAGAATGCGCTCGGTGTTGACGAAGCCGATGCGGCCGAATGGCTGCTGCGGCGCCGGCTGCTGGGCCACGGCGGGCATCGCCGCGAGCGAGAGCGCTGCGGCGGTCAGGACAGTCCGGATGGTCGTCATGCGTTGTTAGAACCCCGTTCCGAACGTGAATTGTAGCCTCTGGAGTTGATCCCCGGGCCTGGCGTTGAGCGGATAGGCAATCGAGAGCCGCAGCGGCCCGAAGGGCGACATCCAGTTGAGGGCGAGGCCGCTCGAGTAGCGCAGTTCGCCCAGGTCCATGCGCTGGCCGTGCGCGTACACCTGGCCGCCGTCGAGGAACGCCGAGAGCCGCAGCGACTGCTCGCGCGTCGCGCCGGGCATGGGGAACAGGAACTCCGCGCCGCCGGCTACCTTGACGTTGCCGCCGGTCGCGGCGCCGGTGGGGTCGCGCGGCCCGAGGGAGAAGGCCCGGTAGCCGCGCACCGAGTCCGGCCCGCCGACGAAATAGGCCTTGAAGAACGGCAGCGGCCGGCCGCCCAGGCCGTCGGCGTAGCCGAGGTCGCCCCGCAGGGACAGCGTGTACAGGCTCGTGAGGGCGTACCACCACTGGTGCTGATACCCGAGGCGATAGTAGCGCAGGTCGCCGCCGCCGAATTCCGAACCCAGCCGCAGGAAGCTTCCGGAGCTCGGCTGGATGGCGCTGTCGCGGGTGTCGCGCTGCCATCCGGCGGTGAGCGCGCCGTAGCGATACTCCCGGCCGAACTGGTTCACGAAGTCGATGTAGCGCTGCGGGCTCGCGTCGAAGGTGGTGAGCTCGACCGATTCGAGGTTGAAGCCGAAATCGATGCTCATCACCTCCGATACCGGGTAGCCGAACTTCATGCCGCCGCCGAGCGCGTCGGTGCGGTAGGGTCCGACGGCAAGCGTGGAGGCGTCGGTACGCCGCTTGTACACGTCGAACCCCTGGCTCATGCCGTCGACCGTGAAGTACGGGTCGTTGTAGGACAGCGCGTAGACCTGGTTCACCCGCCCGCTGTTGACGTTGGCCGAGACGAACTTGCCGGTGCCGAAGGCGTTCGCCTGGCGCACCGAGGCCGAGACCGCGAAGCGCTCCACGCTCGAGAAGCCCACCCCGAGCAGCAGCGCCCCGGTCGGGCGCTCGGTCACGTTGTAGACGACGTCGACCTGGTCCGGGCTCGACTCCACCGGGTGCGTCTCGACGCTCACCTCGCTGAAAAAGCCGGTGCGGTCGATGCGCCGCCGGGAGAGCTGGATCTTCGAGGCGTCGTAGTAGGCGCCTTCCAGCTGCCGCATCTCGCGGCGCACGACCTCGTCGCGCGTTTTCGTGTTGCCCGCCACGTCGATGCGCCGCACGTACACCCGGCGGCCCGGATCCACCACGATGTTGAAGGCGACGGTGCGCTTCTCCTTGTCGACCGTCGGCACCGCGTTGGCGTTGGCGAAGGCGTAGCCGTCGTTGCCCAGGCGCTCGGCGATCGCCCGGGTGCTCGCCACCAGCTTCTCGCGCGAGAACTCGTCGCCCGCGCGCAGCCGGACAAGCTTCTCGAGCTCCTCGCGCGGCACCGGGGTCGGGCCCGACAGCTGCACGTCCGACACCGTGTAGCGCTCGCCCTCGTTGACGTTGACCGTGATGAAGACGTCGCGCCGGTCCGGCGTGATCGAGACCTGCGTCGACTCGATGGTGAAGTCGAGGAATCCCCGGTTCTGATAATGCGCCCGCAGCGACTCGAGGTCCGCGGCGAGGCGCTCCCGCGAATAGCGATCATGCTTGGTGTACCAGGTGAGCCACCCGGGCGTGCGCAGCACGAAGAGATTCAGCAGCTCGCGCTCGGAAAAGGCCTGGTTGCCGACGATGTTGATGCCGCGGATCTTGGCCACCGCCCCCTCGGTGACCGCGATGTTGATCGCCACGCGGTTGCGCTCCAGCGGAGTGACCGTGGTCTGCACCTCGGCGGCGTAAAGGCCGCGCGACAGGTACTGGCGCTTGAGCTCCTGCTCGGCGGCATCCAGCACCGCGCGATCGAAGATGCGACCCTCGGCAAGCCCCTGCTCGCGCAGCACCCGGCGCACCACGTCGGGCTCGAACTCGCGCATGCCGGAGAAATCGATCTGGGCGACCGCCGGGCGCTCCTGCACCAGCACCACGAGCACGCCGTCCTCGACCTCCAGGCGCACGTCCGCGAAAAAGCCCGTGGCGTAGAGGGCGCGCAGCGCCGCCTGGGCACGCTCGCCGGTCATCGTCTCGCCCACGCGCACCGGCAGGTAGGTGAATACCGTGCCGGGCTCGGTGCGTTGCAGGCCCTCGACGCGGATGTCCTTCACCACGAACGGCTCGAACGCCTGCGCACCCGCCCCCGCGGCGGCCAGCGCAAGACACCAGGCGAGGACCGCCGCCACGAACCCAGGGCGAAGCATTTATCCGGTGAGCAGGCGGTTCAGATCGTTGTAGAACGCGAAGGCCATCAGTACCAGCAGCAGCGCGAGTCCTACGCGCTGCCCGAGCTCCATGGTGCGCTCGGAGACCGGCCGACCTTTGATTATTTCGACGACATAGTACATCAGGTGACCGCCGTCGAGCAGCGGGATCGGCAGCAGATTGAGCACGCCGAGGCTGATGCTGATGAGCGCGAGGAAAGTGACATAGGGCACCCAGCCGAGCTGCGCCGATTGGCCGGCGAAGTCGGCGATGGTCACCGGGCCGGAGAGGTGACGCCAGGACACCTGGCCCAGGATCATGCGCCCCAGCATGCGCAGGCTGAACACCGAGATGTCCCACGTCCTCGCCACGCCTTTGGCAAGACTCTCGAGCGGGCCGTACTCGATGCGCACGAGCATCTTCTCCGCGTGCGCAGGCGGAATGTGCGGCGCCGCGCCGATGCGTCCAATGCGCACGTCGCCCGCCGGCACGGCGTCGGGCACGACCTCGACCGTACGACGCGCGCCGTCGCGCTCGATTCCGAGCTTGAGGGCCATGCCGGGACGCGCACGCACCGCCTCGACGAGGGACTCCCACGTCTCGACCGGCTTGCCGTCGGCGCTCACGATGCGGTCGCCCGCGGCGAGCCCGGCGCGCTCGGCCGCGCCGCCCGCCACGACCTGCCCGAGCACCGGGTCGAGCGCCGGCCGGAACAGACGCACCCCCACCCGCTCCAGCACGTCGGTCTCGACCTCGTCGGCCGGAAATCCGCGCAAGTCGAGCGTGGCATGGGCAAGGTGGCCCTGCTCGCTCAGGATTTCCAGGCGGAGCGCCTGGCGCTGCAGCGCGCCCTGGAGCACCCGCCAGCGCAACTCCTGCCAGGTGGCGATCGCGGCGCCGTCGACCGCGCGCACGGTGTCGCCGGCCCGCAGCCCCGCGGCCGCGGCCACCGTGCCCGCCGGCGGGCCCGCCAGCACCGGGCGCGCCTCCGGCAGCCCGTAGAGGAACAGGCCCGCGTACACGAGGATGGCGAAGGCGAAATTGAAGGCCGGTCCGGCGATCACGATGGCGAAGCGGCGCCACACGCTCTGCCGGTTGAACGCCCGCGCGGCCTCCGCGGGCGCCACCGGCCCTTCTCGCTCGTCGAGCATCTTGACGTAGCCGCCGAACGGAATGGCCGCCACCACCCACTCGGTGCGGTCGCGCCCGCGCCGCCACAAGAGGAGCGGCCGGCCGAAGCCCACGGAGAAGCGCAGCACTTTCACGTTGCACAGGCGCGCGACCAGGTAATGGCCGAACTCGTGCACGACGATCAGCACACCAAGGGCGACGATGAAGGCGAAAACGGTGTGGAGGAAGCTCATGCTGCGTGTGCGAGTTGCACGCGCTCGAGCGCCTTCGCCCGGGCAGCCGCATCGGCCTCCAGGATCTCGGCGAGACTGCCCGCCCCGCCCGCGGCCGCGCTCTGCAGCGTGTGCTCGATCACCGGGGCGATCGCCGTGAAGGGCAGTCTGCCGGCGAGAAACGCCTCCACGGCCACCTCGTTGGCGGCATTCAGCACGGCGGGCGCGGTGCCCCCGGCCGCCAGCGCATCGTAGGCAAGGCGCAGGCAGGGGAAGCGCTGCTCGTCGGGAGACTCGAACGAGAGGTTGCGCAGCGCCGCCAGGTCCAGCGGCATGGCGCCGGAGGCGATGCGCTGCGGATACCCGAGCGCGTGCGCGATCGGCACGCGCATGTCGGGATTGGAGAGCTGCGCGATGAGCGAGCCGTCGACGTACTCCACCAGCGAATGCACGATGCTTTGCGGATGGATGAGCACCTCGATGCGCTCAGGCGGGAGGTCGAACAGCCAGCGCGCCTCGATCACCTCCAGCCCCTTGTTCATCATGGTGGCCGAGTCGACCGAGATCTTGCGCCCCATTACCCAGTTCGGATGGGCGCAGGCCTCCTCGGGCGTGACGCCGTGCAGGCGCTCGGCCGCCAGCGCACGGAACGGCCCGCCGGAGGCGGTGAGGATGATCCTGCGCACCGCGCCGCGGTCGGAGAAGCACTGGAACACGGCATTGTGCTCGCTGTCGACGGGCAGCAGCTGGGCCCCCGACTCGTGCGCCGCGTGCATCACGAGCGGGCCGGCCATCACCAGCGCCTCTTTGTTCGCGATCAGCACCCGCTTGCCGGCGCGCACTGCGCTCAGCGTGGAGGAGAGGCCGGCGGCGCCGACGATCGCCGCCATGACCGTGTCGCACTCGGGGTGCGCCACGAGCTCGTCCAGCGCGACGCGCCCGAAGCGCAATTCAACGCCAAGCTCGGCGAAGCGCGCCGCCAGACCGCGGTCCTCCGCCAGGCCGGACAGGACCGCGTAGCGCGGACGATGGCGCCGGCACAGCTCGAGCAGCGGCACCGCGGAGGCATGCGCGCTGAGCGCGAACACCGAATAGCGGTCCGGGTGCGCGCCCGCGACATCCAGCGTGCTGGCCCCGACCGAGCCCGTGGCGCCCAGGACCGCCAGATTCATGAGTTCGCCTTCACCAGCGGCCAGAGCAGCGCCGCGACCGGCAGCGTCGCCGTGGCGCTGTCGATGCGATCGAGCAGGCCGCCGTGACCGGGCAGCAGGCTGCCGCTGTCCTTGACGCCGGCCTGGCGCTTGACGGCCGATTCGAAAAGGTCTCCGGCGATGCTGAGCATGGCAAGCAAGACGGCGATCGCGAGGAACGGCGCCCACGCGAGCTCCTGGATGAGGATCCCGCAGATGATAGCGTAGGCGGCGGCACCGAGGAGGCCGCCGATGGCGCCTTCCCAGGTCTTGCCGGGGCTGATGGAGGGGGCGAGCTTGCGCCGCCCCCACGCGCGTCCGACGAAGTAGGCGCCGGTGTCCGCGATCCACACCAGCGCGAGCACGACCAGGACCTCGGCCGGGCGCAAGACGAGCATCGCGAGGCCCGCCGGCACCAGCACGGCTACGCCGGCCGCTCCGAGCGCTGTCGTAAACTCCGCGCGTACGCCGCGCCACATCCAGACCGGCGCTACGGCCAGCCAGAAGAGCGCCGCGGCGCCGAAAAGCGCTCGCTCGAGCCCGAGCATGCCGGCGGCGACGAAGACGACGCTGGTCGCGGCCGCGTAGAGCCAGGCGGCGCCTGTACCAAGGCGACACAGACGCGCCCACTCGTGCGCGGCCAGCAGCACGAGCATGGCGAGCAGCGCCGCGAGCGCCAGCCGCGGCAGCAGAAATAGCGCCGCGAGCAGGCCTGCAAGCAGGACCGCGGCGGTGGCGACGCGCGCGGCGAGCGGGCCCTTCAGGCGACCTCGGCCCGCGAGGCCGCGTGCAGCTGCTCGCTCGTGCGGCCGAAGCGCCGCTCGCGTCGGCGGTACGACGCGATCGCCTCGTCGAGCGCGGCGGCGTCGAAGTCGGGCCACAGCGTCTCGGTGAAGTACAGCTCCGTATAGGCGAGCTGCCACAGGAGAAAGTTGCTGATGCGCTGCTCGCCGCCGGTGCGGATGAACAGATCCGGCTCCGGGGCGTACGCCATCGCGAGGTAGGGCGCGAGGGCTGCCTCGGTGACGGGGCTGCCCGGGTGCTGCTGCACGTACCGGTTGAGCGCCTGCAGGACGTCCCAGCGCCCGCCGTAGTTGGCGGCGATGGTCAGCGTCAGCCCGCCGTTGCCCGCGGTGAGGCGCTCGCCCTGCTCGATCGCCCGCCGGATCCCGGCGTCGAAGCGCGCCGTGTCGCCGATCACCTTGAAGCGGACGCGATTGCGATGCAGCTTCTCCAGCTCGCTCGCGAGCGCGAGCTGAAACAGCTGCATGAGCAGGGCCACCTCCTCGGCGGGCCGGCGCCAGTTCTCGGAGCTGAAGGCGAACAGGGTGAGATACGCCACCCCGCGCTCGGCGCAGGCGCGCACGGTGCTGCGCACGGCCTCGACGCCGCGGCGGTGGCCGGCGATGCGCGGCAGGCTGCTGCGCTTGGCCCAGCGGCCGTTGCCGTCCATGATGATGGCGACGTGGCGCGGCACTTCGTCCGCCTCGGGCACCGCCTGGGTGGAGCTCGCGAACGTCATACCGCCAGCAGCTCCGTTTCCTTCTGCTGCAGGAGCTTGTCGATCTCCGCGACGTGCCGGTCGGTCATCTTCTGCACCTCGTCCTGGGTACGCCGCTCGTCGTTCTCGGAAACCTCCTTCTTCCGCAGCGCCTCCTTCAGGTGGTGCAAGGCGTCGCGGCGGAGGTTGCGCACCGCCACGCGCGCATTCTCGGCCTCGTGGCGCACGACCTTGATCAGCTCCTTGCGGCGCTCCTCCGTGAGCGCGGGCATGGGCACGCGCACCGTCTCGCCTTGCGCCGCCGGGTTGAGGCCGAGGTCGGAGTCGCGGATGGCCTTCTCCACCGCCTGGATCATCTTCTTCTCGAAGGGCGTGACGCCGATGGTGCGGGCATCCAGGAGCGTGACCTTGGCCACCTGGTTGATGGGAACCGGCGAGCCGTAATAGTCCACGGTGACGTGGTCCAGGATGCCGGTGTGGGCCCGCCCGGTGCGCACCTTGGCGAGGTCGGCCTTGAAGGCCTGCACGCTCTTGTCCATCTTCTGCTCGGTGGTTTTCTTCAGCTCGGCGATCACCATCGTGCGCTCCTCATCAAACGTGAACCAGCGTTCCTTCGTCCTCGCCCAGCACCACGCGGCGCAGGGCGTCCTTCTTGAAGATGCTGAAGACGTTGATCGGCAGCTTCTGGTCGCGGCACAGCGTCAGGGCGGTGGCGTCCATGACCCGGAGATTGCGGCTGATGGCCTCGTCGAAGCTGATGCGGGCATAGCGCTCGGCGCGCGGGTCGCGTTTGGGATCGGCCGTGTAGACGCCGTCGACCTTGGTCGCCTTCAGCACGATCTCGGCGCCCATCTCGCTGCCGCGCAGCGCCGCCGCGGTGTCGGTGGTGAAGAACGGATTGCCCGTCCCGGCGGCGAAAATCACCACCTTGCCCTCCTCCAGGTAGCGGATCGCCTTGCCGCGGATGTAGGGCTCGACCACCTGCTCGATGTTGAGCGCCGATTGCACCCGGCTGGCGATGCCCGCCTGGCGCATGGCGTCGGAGAGCGCGAGGGCGTTCATCACGGTGGCGAGCATCCCCATGTAATCGGCGGTCGCCCGGTCCATGCCGGCCGCGCCCGGGGCGAGGCCGCGGAAGATATTGCCGCCGCCGATGACCACACCGATCTCGACGCCGAGGCGCGAGACCTGCGCCACCTCGGCGACGATCGCCTCGATGGTCTGGCGGTTGATGCCGAAAGGATCCTCGCCCATTAGCGCCTCGCCCGAGAGCTTCAGGAGGATTCTCTTGTATTTCGGCGTCAAGCTCGTCCCTTAGTGCAGTTGCGGCGCCTTCTCGATGCCCTCACCGACGACGAGGAAGGCATAGCCGTGAACCTTCGCCTTGCGGGCGGCCAGCATCTTCTCGACCGTCTGCTTGTCGTCCTTGACGAAGGGTTGTCCCAGGAGCGTGATCTCGCCGAGAAACTTGTTGAGCGAGCCCTCCACCATCTTGGCGGCGATCTCGGCGGGCTTGCCGGACTCCCGGGCCCGTGCGAGCTGGATCTCGCGCTCGCGCGACACCACCTCGGCGGGCACCTCCTGGCGGCTCATGTGCTGCGGCCGGGCAAAGGCGATGTGCATCGCCACGTCCTTGCCGGCCTCCGCCGGCCCCTCGTAATCGACCAGCACGCCGATCTTGACCCCGTGCAGGTAGACCGCGAGCTCGCCCTTGGCCTGCAGGCGCTGGAAGCGGCGGACGGTGATGTTCTCGCCGATCTTCTGCACCAGCGCCTGGCGCTTTGCCTCGACCTTGGTCCCGGGCAGATCGAGCGAGCCGAGCTCGTCCACGTCCCGCGGATTGCGCGTGGCCACGATTTCGGCGAGCGACTTGGCGAACGCCACGAAATCGTCGTTCTTGGCCACGAAATCGGTCTCGCAGTTGAGCTCGACCAGGGCGCCGACCTTGCCGTCGGCCGCAAGCCACGCCCCGATCACGCCTTCGGCGGCGATGCGGCTCGCCGCCTTGCTCGCCCGGGCGCCGCTCTTGATGCGCAGCAGCTCCTCGGCCTTGCGCAGGTCGCCGCCCGACTCGGCCAGCGCCTTCTTGCACTCCATCATTCCCAGGCCGGTGAGCTCGCGGAGCTCCTTTACCAGTCCTGCGCTGATTTCTGCCATGCCTGTTCCACTCCTCGCGGGTTGAAAAAAAGGGGCGCTGGGCCCCTTTTCACCGGTCTGCCGCCAAGTCTATTGGCTTGCCTCATCCTCTTCCACCTCGACGAACTCGTCGCGCGAGGCAGCGACCACCTCCTCCAGCGACTGCGTGCGGCCCTCGAGCACCGCGTCGGCCATGCCGCGCGCGTACAGCCGGATCGCCCGGCTGGAGTCGTCGTTGCCCGGAATGACATAGTCGATTCCCGCCGGATTGTGGTTGGTGTCCACGACGCCGATCACGGGCACGCCGAGCTTGTTCGCCTCCGCCACGGCGCCTTTCTGGTAGCCGACGTCGATGATGAACAGGGCGTCCGGGATGCTGGCGAGGTCCTTGATGCCGCCCAGGGAGCGGTTGAGCTTGTCCATTTCCCGCTGCAGCCCCAGCGCCTCCTTCTTCGCCATGCGCTCGAAGGTGCCGTCTTGCGCCATTGCCTCCATCTCCTTGAGGCGCTTGATGGATTGCTTCACCGTCTTGAAGTTGGTGAGCATGCCGCCGAGCCAGCGGTAGTCGACGTACGGCATCTGGCAGCGCTGGGCCTCCTCGCGAACGATGTCGCGGGCCTGACGCTTGGTCCCGACAAACAGCAGCATGCCCCGGTTCGCGGTCAGTTGGCGCGCGAACTTGAGCGCCTCCTGGTACAGCGCGAGGGTCTTCTCGAGATTGATGATGTGGATCTTGTTGCGGTGGCCGAAGATGTACGGCTCCATCTTCGGGTTCCAGTAGCGGGTCTGGTGGCCGAAATGCACACCGGCCTCCAGCATTTGACGCATCGTCACGGACACTGAGCGCTCCTTAGGGTTCGGTCTGCCGCACGCTCCTGCACCTTCTCGCGAAGGCACCCTAGTGTGGGCGCGCGGGATGATTTCGATCAGCCCGAAATTCTAGCATAATCAGGCATCAATGGCCGTTGTCCTGAAGACCCCCGAGGATCTCGCGCGCATGCGCACCGCCGGACGCCTCGCCGCCGAGGTGCTCGACTTCATCGCGGCGCACGTCAGGCCCGGCGTCAGCACCGGGAAGCTGAACGATTTGTGCCATGACTACATGGTGCGCGTGCAAGGCAGTGTGCCGGCCCCGCTGAATTACGCGCCGCCGGGCTACAAGCCGTTTCCCAAGTCGATCTGCACGTCGGTGAACCACCAGGTCTGCCACGGCATCCCGGGGGAACGCGTGCTGCGGCCGGGCGACATCCTGAACATCGACGTCACGGTCATCAAGGACGGTTTCCACGGCGACTCCAGCCGGATGTTCTTCGTCGGCGAGCCGAGCATCCAGGCGCGGCGCCTGGTGGAAGTGACCTACGAATGCATGTGGCTCGGCATCCGGCAGATCCGCCCGGGCGCCCGCCTGGGCGACCTGGGCGCGGCCATCCAGGAGCATGCCGAGAAGCACGGCTATTCGGTGGTGCGCGAATTCTGCGGCCACGGCATCGGCCGCAAGTTCCACGAGGAGCCGCAGGTGCTGCATTACGGTCGGGCGGGCACCGGCCTTGCGCTCGAGCCGGGGATGACCTTTACGGTCGAGCCGATGATCAACGCCGGCAAGGCCGGCATTCGGGAGCTCGCCGACGGCTGGACCATCGTGACGAAGGACCACAGCCTATCGGCACAGTGGGAGCACACGGTGGCGGTGACCGAGGCCGGCTACGAGGTGCTCACGCAGTCCGCCGGCTCGATGGCGCAGCCGGCGCTGGCGGGCTGACCATGCCGCGCGGCGAGCTCTCGCGCGAGCGCGAGGCGCTGCGCGAGGAATACCTGCGCAGCCCGCATCCGGGACGGCTCCTCCGGCGGCATGCGGC
>DATLGR010000338.1:0-4807 GCA_035540415.1 Burkholderiales bacterium
CGCCTCGGCGAACTGCGGCGCGCGCCGCAGCAGGCGGGCGAGGCGCGTCTCGGCGATGTCGTAGCGGCGTGCGGCGATGTCTCGCGCGGCGAGGTCGAGTTCGCGCGCGGCGGCGCGGTGCGGATGATCCATCCAGACGTCCCAGATGAGGTCCTCGGTGGCGCCGGCCTCGGCCTCGGCGCAGGCGGCAAGGCGCCGGAACAGGCCATCGAGGAACGGGAGCGCCCGGGCCGGACGGCGCGAGCGGCGGGCGGCGATCAGAGCGAGGATGTCGTCCTGATTCTTCAACGCCGGCATCTTAGTGGAAGTCGCGGGACGGTGCACAAAGGGGACCGAGCATGCCGCTGTAGTCGAGCAGGCGCCGTGCCACCAGATGCACCACCTCGCCGTCGCGCTCCACCACGCCTAGGACGCCGAGCAGGCGCGCCCCCAGGAGCTGCGTCTTCTGGCGCTCGCCGAGCCGGCGCCAGACGACCACGTTCATGGCACCGGTCTCGTCCTCCAGGGTGACGAACACCACGCCGCTTGCCGTGTCGGGACGCTGCCGGCAGGTCACCAGCCCCGCCACCTGCACCCGGCTGCCGTGCGGCAGGCGCGAGAGTTCCGCCGCGGTCCGGTTGCGCAATTTTTGCAAAGCGCGGCGCAAAAGCGCGAGCGGATGGCGCCCGAGCGTCAGGCCGAGGCTGGCGTAGTCCGCCAAGATGTCCTCGCCTTCGCGTGGCGCGGCGAGGCGGGGCGGCCGTTCCGGCCCCGGCGCATCGAGCGCGGGACCCTTCGCCGCGCCCGCCGCCGCCCAGTGCGCCAGGCGGCGGTGGCCGGCGAGCGAGCCCAGCGCGCCCGCGGCGGCGAGGCAGCGCAGATCGCGGGCGTTGCATTGAAGCTCGGCCACCGCGGCGTAAGGCCGAGCGGCGGCGATGCGGCGCCCCTCCTTCTCGGCAAGCCCGCTCACCAGGCGCAGGCCCAGGCGCAGCACGCCGTGCCGGACGGTGCAATCCCAGTCGCTTTCGTTCACGTCGGGGCCCAGGACCTCGACGCCGTGGCGGCGCGCATCCTGAACCAGCTGGGACGGCGCGTAGAAGCCCATGGGCTGGCTGTTCAGGAGCGCCGCGCAGAAGACCGCCGGATGGTGGCGCTTGATCCACGCCGACACGTACACGAGCAGCGCGAAGCTGGCCGAATGCGACTCCGGAAAGCCGTACTCGCCGAAGCCGAGGATCTGCCGATAGATCGAATCGGCGAACTCGCCGCTGTAGCCATTGCGCTGCATGCCGCTTTTGAGCCGGGCCTCGAAGTGATCCAGCCCGCCGCGACGTTTCCAGGCCGCCATGGAGCGGCGCAGCCGGTCGGCCTCGCCCGGAGTGAATCCTGCCGCCACCATGGCGAGCTCCATCACCTGTTCCTGGAAGAGCGGCACGCCCAGCGTGCGGCTCAGCACCTGGCGCACCGCGGGGCTCGGATACGATACCGGCTCGAGGCCGCGCCGGCGGCGCAAATAGGGATGCACCATGCCGCCCTGGATGGGACCGGGGCGCACGATGGCCACCTGGATGACGAGGTCGTAGAAGCACTCGGGCCGCAGCCGCGGCAGCATGCTCATCTGGGCGCGCGACTCGATCTGGAACACCCCCACGGTATCGGCGCGAGCGATCATCTCGTAGACGGCCGGGTCCTCGGCGGGGACCTCCTGCATGCGCAGGCCAAGGGCATCGAGGCCCTTGCGGATGGCGGTGAGCATGCCCAGGGCGAGGACATCCACCTTCAGCAGGCCGAGCGCTTCGAGATCGTCCTTGTCCCATTGCAGGACGGTGCGTCGGGGCATCGCCGCGTTCTCGACCGGCACCAGCTCGGCGATCGGGCCGCGGGCGATGACGAAACCGCCCACGTGCTGCGACAGGTGGCGCGGAAAGCCCACCAGCCGTGCGGCGAGCTCCAGCACCGGCGTGGAGGGCTCGATGCGCGCGTCCCACGAGGCAAAGGACTTCGCCAGGCGCTCGGCCTGCGCAAGCGGCAGCCCGAGCGCCTTGGCCACGTCGCGCACGGCGCTCTTCGGCCGATAGCAGATCACGGTGGCCGCGAGCGCGGCGCGCTCGCGGCCATACTTTCCGTAGACGTACTGGATGACCTCCTCGCGCCGCTCGTGCTCGAAGTCGACATCGATGTCGGGCGGCTCGTTGCGCTCGCGCGAGACGAAGCGCTCGAAGAGCATGTTCATGCGCGCCGGATCGACTTCGGTGATGCCCAGGGCATAGCACACCACCGAGTTGGCCGCCGACCCGCGTCCCTGGCACAGGATGCCGCGGCTGCGCGCGAAGCGCACCACGTCGTGCACCGTCAGGAAAAACGGCTCGTAGGCGAGCTCGGCGATCAGCCGTAGCTCGTGCTCCACGAGCCCCGCCACCCTGGCCGGCACCCCGGCCGGGAAACGCCAGCGCAGGCCCTCGTCCACCAGGGCGCGCAGCCAGGTCGCCGGCGCATGCCCTTCGGGGACGATCTCGGCGGGATATTCGTAGCGCAGCTCGTCCAGCGAGAAGCGGCAGCGCCGCGCGACCTCGAGCGTCTCGGCGAGCAGCGCCGCCGGATAGAGCTGCGCGAGGCGCAGGCGCAGGCGCAGATGCCGCTCGGCGTTCGGGAAAAGCGCCTCGCCGCACTGCGCCACCGGCCGGCCGAGCCGCACCGCCGTGAGGACATCCTGCAGCCGGCGGCGCGAGCGCAGGTGCATGTGCACGTCGCCCGCCGCGGCGAGCGGCAGGCCGCTCGCCTCCGAAAGCGCCTGCAGGCGCTTCAGCTTCGCCCGGTCGTTCGGTCCGCAATGCAGCTCGGCGGCGATCCAGGCTTCGCCACGAAAGTGCTGCACCACCCAGTGCGCGTGCTCCGGCTCCTCGGAAGCCACGAGCACCAGGACGCCGCGGCCGGCGAGCGCCGCCACGTCGTCGCGCGAGGCCGAATAGCATCCCTTGGGGCTGCGGCGTCGCGCCGCCGTGACGAGCGAGGAGATTGCGCCGTAGGCCGCGCGGTCGGTGGCGAGGAGCACGAGCTTCATGCCGTCCTCCAGGCGAAGCTCGGCGCCGTGGATGAGATGCAGGCCGCAATCCTTGGCGGCCTGGTGCGCCCGTACCGCACCGGCGAACGAGCATTCGTCGGTGAGGGCGAGCGCCGCGTAGCCGAGCGCCGCGGCGCGTTCCACGAGCTCCTCCGGGTGCGAAGCGCCGCGCAGGAAGCTGAAATTGGAAAGGCAGTGCAACTCGGCGTAGTCAGGCAAAGAGGCCATGCAGGAACCATTCGCCGGCTTCGCGGTAGATCCAGCCGAGCGAGGCACCGGGCAGCCTCGCCACGAAGTAGTCCCGCGCGGCGTCGTCCCCGTCCCACCACCCCGATTCGATGCGCTCCGGGCCGGCGAGGAGATCGAAGGCGCCCTCCTCCAGCCTGCGCGGCTCGAGCAGCCACAACGGCCGCGGACCGGGCGGGCGATAGTCGCGCGGGTCCCATTCGCCCGGCTCGACACGGCGCCAGGCATGCTCCGGCCGATGATCCGGCTGCGCCGCCAGCCCGCAGACCGCTTCGTGCCCGAGCCGCGCCCGCAGCCGCTCCACGAGGCAGGCCCAGTCTTCGGCTTCGACGGCGGCGTCGCCGAAGAGCCCCGCCGTGCGCGCGTCGAGGGCGATGAAGTCGGCAGCTTCCACCCGCACCGCCTCGACCGGCTGCGCCAGGCGCAGGCGCGACAGTCGTTCGCGCAACACAGCGGCGAGGCGCTCGCTGGCGCGCGCGGGCGAGGCGAGCGCGATCTCAATTGACGATTCGGCGCCGCGATCCGGGATCAGGACGAGCGTGAAGCGGCGCACGCCGGCCTGCCGCGCCGCGAGCAGGCCTTCGAGCTGCACGAGCAGCCGTCGTCCGGCGAACAGCAGCGCTTCGGCCTGTGTCACGGGCGTCTGCAGGTCCAACCGCACGGCAAAGCGCGGCGGCGCCGCAAAGAAGGAGCGCGGCTCCGGCGATCGGCCGAATGCATGCTCGAGCGCCTCCAGCAGCCGCGGGCCGCAGCGGCGTCCCAAGCCCTCGCGTGGCAGTGCCCCCAGCTCGTCCACGGTGGTAATTCCCACGCTGTGCAGGAACGCCAGCTCTTCAGGGGCGCAGATGACTTCCACGGGCACCGCCTCCAGACGCGCCACGCCGCTTCTCGCGAGCCAGAGGGCGCCGCGCGCAGCCGGGGCCGTGGCGAGGCGGGCCGGAAAGCCCATCGCTTCAAGCCCCTGGCGCAGCTGCGCAAGAAGCGCCGCCTCGCCCTCGAACAGCCTCAGGCTGCCTTGCACCTCAAGCAGCAACTCCTGCGGCGGCTCGAGCGAGACTTTAGGCGTGAAGCGGCACGCCCAGGCGGCGATCGCCTCGAGCATGCCCGGGGGCAGAGGAGGAAAATGCAGTGCGACCCAGAGCATGGACCGGCCTTTTCACCGGCAGGTAAAGCGGCGCGGCTGCCGGAGCGCCGCGGCGCTTGAGGATGAAAACGGACAGCGCGTCGGGAGCGGCTTGCACCGCCAGGCGCAGGACCGCGGGCGAAGCGCTCGCCGCCACCGCCGGCGGCCGGAAGAGCGCCACCCAGGCGCGGCTGGACTCCGCCGCCACCGCCAGGCGGCGCAGCTCCTCGTATCGCGCATCCGGAAGCCAGGCAAGCAGCGCGCGACAGCTCGCGGCGCGCAGCACTTGCTCGGCGGCCCACAGCGCGTCGCGGCGACCGGGGGCGCGCACCACCGCGAGTTGCGCGAGATCCACGCCGCCGGCCGAGAGGGCCGGCGCATAGGGCAGGTGCGGCGGC
>DATLGR010000339.1:0-3703 GCA_035540415.1 Burkholderiales bacterium
TGGCTGGCTGGGCCTGCAGGTAGATCACGAGGTCCGGAGCGGGCGCCTGCGGCCGCAGGGACTCGTAAATCCTCTGGTAAAGCGCGTATTCGTCGCCGCCCAGCGTGATGCGCGCGAACAGCATGTCCTTGTCGAGCAGGAAATCGCCCACGACCGGGCGCGCGAACAGATCGGGCTGGCGCAGCGGCTCGAGCAGGCGCGCGCGCTGGAACAGGAAAAACAGCTGCGTCGGAAGCGCGTAGCGCGCCATGTCCTGGTAGAACCGGGCGAGGAACGGATTCTCCGCCGGCTGCTCCAGCACGAGATCCGCGCCGAGCCGGGGGGCAAGCCGTCGCGCCAGCGTCGTCTTGCCGGCGCCGATCGGCCCTTCGACCACCAGGTAGCGGATGCGCTCCACGTCAGGGAAGCTTCTCGAGAACCTGGTCCTGGCAGCCTGCGAGCAACTCGCGCACCGCTCCGCGGCCGGGGACCTCGGCCTCTGGAGCGATCTCGGCGAGCGGCACCAGCACGAAGGCGCGCTCGTGCATACGCATATGCGGGATCGTCAAGCCCGGCGCCTGGACCGGCGCCTCGCCATAGAGGAGCAGGTCCAGGTCCAGCGTGCGCGGCGCGTTGGGAAAGCTGCGGCGGCGGCCCTGGCGGGCCTCGATTGCCTGAAGCTCGCGCCAGAGGCTCAGGGGGGAAAGCCCGGTCTCCAGCTCGGCCACGGCGTTCACGAAATCGGGCTGTTCGGCATAGCCTACGGGCGCCGAGCGGTACAGGGAAGAGTGGCGCCTGAGGGAGGTCTTTGGCAGCATGGCGAGGGCCTCGAGCGCGAGCTCGATCTGGCGACGGGGATTTCCGAGGTTTGCGCCCAGCGCCACGTAGGCGAGCGTCACACCGCCTCGGGCGCCGCCGCGAGCGGCGACTGTTGCTTTTTGCGTCGGCGCCGCCGCCGCTTGCGCGTCGGCGTCGTGTCGGGCACAAGCATTGCCTTGCGGGATTCCGCATCGGCGCTCTGGAACGCGCGCCACCAGGCTTCCAGCTCCGCCGGGACTTCGCCGCTCGCCGCCCGCAGGGCGAGGAAGTCGTAGGCCATGCGAAAGCGCGGCGATTCAAGCAACCGGAACGCGCGGCCGCCGGAGCGCTGCTCGAAGCGAGGCTGCATGGCCCAGACCTCGCGCATGGTGGCGGTGAGCTTGCGGGTAATGGCAAGCTTGGCGCACTGGGTGTCCAGGACTTCGTCCATCGCGTCGTCGAGGGCCACGAGCGGCCGCTCGCCGCGCCCCTCGCGCGCCTTCCACGCCGCCAGCACTTCGTGCCAGAGCAGCGCCGCGAACAGGAATGCCGGCGACACCGGGCGCTCGGTCAGCACCCGCTCGTCGGTCTGTGCGAGCGCGAGCGTGACGAATCGCTCGCCGAGCGGCTGCTCCAGGATCACGTCGAGCAGCGGCAGCAAACCCTTGTGCAGTCCGACGTCGCGCAGCTGACGCAGGCAGGCGCTCGCGTGCCCGGACAGCAGCAGCTTGAGCATCTCGTCGAAAAGCCGCGCCGGAGGCACCCTTTCCATGAGCGGCGCCAGCTCGCGGATCGGCTCGCGCGTCGCGGCGTCGAGGGTCAGGCCGAGCTTGGCCGAAAGCCGCACCGCTCGCAGCATCCGCACCGGGTCCTCCCGGTAGCGGGTCACCGGGTCGCCGATCATCCGCAGGGTGCGCTTCTTGAGGTCCGAGAGGCCGCCGTGGAAGTCCACCACCTCCTCCGTCACCGGGTCGAAGTAAAGCGCGTTTACCGTGAAATCGCGGCGCCGCGCGTCCTCCTCCTGGGTGCCGAAGACGTTGTCGCGGAGCACCCGCCCGTGTTCGTCCATCTCGGCGGTCTGCGGATCGGCCGCGCGAAAGGTGGAGACCTCGACCGTTTCGCCCCCGAGCATCACATGCACCAGGCGAAAGCGCCGGCCGATGATGATGGCGCGGCGAAATAGCGGCTTGATCTGCTCCGGCCGGGCGTCGGTCGCCACGTCGAAGTCCTTCGGTGTGATGCCGAGCAGCAAATCGCGCACCGCACCGCCGACCACGTAGCCCGAATAGCCTGCCTCGCGCAGCGTCGCGCAGACCTTGGCGGCGGCGGGGGTAATGGCCTCGCGCGCGAGGCCGTGCTTGTCGCGCCGGACCCGCTGCACGGCCTCGGAGGGCAGACCGAGAACGCGCCGGATGAACTTCTTGATCATTAAGGGCCGGGATTCTAACGCTGCACGGGCAGCGGACCCGCGCGCAGTGACAGGGTCGGCCAGCGGCGCTCCCTGGCGACGGCCGCGAGCGCCGGGTCGGGATCCACGGCGACCGGGTGCGTAACGCGCTCGAGGAGGGGCAGGTCATTGTGCGAATCGCTGTAGAACGCGCTTTCGCTGAAGTCGTCGAGCCGCTGCCCCCGGCCGGCTAGCCACTCGTCGAGGCGCCGCAGCTTCCCCTCCCGGAAACAGGGCGTTCCGGCGACGTGCCCGGTGTAGCGTCCGGCGCGTGATTCCGGCTCGGTCGCGATGAGGTGCCCGAGTCCGAATTCCCGTGCGATCGGTGCCGTGACGAAGCTGTTAGTGGCGGTAATGATGGCGCACAGGTCGCCCCGTTGCGCGTGCTTGCGGACGAGCGCCCGCGCGGCCGGCGCCACCATTGGCCGGATGCGGCTTGCCATGAACTCCGCGTGCCAGCGAGCGAGGTCTTCGGGCGAATGGGCCGCCAGGGGGCGTAGCGCAAAACCGAGGTACTCGTGGATGTCGAGGGTGCCGGCCGCGTACTGCTCGTAGTAGGCGCGGTTCTGTGCCTCGTACGTGTCCCGCTCGAGGACGCCTCGGTCGACGAGGAACTGGCCCCACTCGTAGTCGCTGTCGCCGGCGAGCAGCGTGTTGTCGAGGTCGAACAGGGCGAGGCGCATGAAGCGCGGCAGTCTATCGTACCGCGGCGGATGCGCCCGGCGCCGTTCCGCGCCGGGCACCGGGAGCGGCGCTAGAAGCGGCGCTGGACTCCGATCCGGACGTCCTGCAGCCTCAGTACCCCGTGCGCTTCGCGCGTCTGCGTCTCCGCGCTCACCGCCCAGTCCTGCGCGAACCAGTAGCGTCCATAGAGCGACAGTTGCCGCTGATCCTCCTCGAACTCGCGCGTCGAGCGCAACGACATGCCGAGGCTGTGCTGCGCGCCGAACGTATAGGACCAGTTCATGCGGTGGCCCGTCGGCCCCGAGAGGGAGTCGCGCCAATGGTAGGCGAATCCGAAGCGGTCGAAGTCGGGCGCAAGCCAGCCGCGCGCGAAGCTCGGATCGAGCCCCTCGCCGCGCTCGGGCAGGCGCAAACCCGATTGGGCGAGCGACGGGACGGCCCAGCCGAGCCAGAGAGCGACGAACACTGAAGCAATAATCCGGGATGGCATTGCGCGACCTCCGGGGTGGAATCTGAAGGCCAATCTAATGCGGGTGCCCGGCTTTGTCGAGGCAAGAGTGCTTGGCACCAGGTCGTCTGTTGCTTTTAGTCGTCGTTATCCGTCGACAAGGCTTCGCGGACCAGCGGCAGGGTGATGCCCCGCCCCCGGGCGAGGGAGTGCCGGTCCAGCCGGTCAAGCACCGCGTTAAGGCTGGCGAGGTCGCGCGGCAGGTGGTTGAGGAGATACCACACGACTTCGTCCGCGAGGTTGAGACCGCGGCGTGCGGCCTCGCCGCGAAGGTGGATGGCCTTGTG
>DATLGR010000340.1:0-1712 GCA_035540415.1 Burkholderiales bacterium
CACCAGAGCCGCGACCACGGCGCGCATCACGATTCGCACGCGCGCATGGTACTCGCTTGACCCTGCGCGCGCCATGCGCGCCGATCGAGTCATCTCAGCCTCGAAGCGAGGACGCGTTCGCGGCGCATGATGCGCGCAAGATGTCCGAAAAGGCGCTTTTCGCTCTCGCCACGCTGGCACTCACGGCGCTGCTCCTCGTGCCGATCTGGCAGAGCGAGCACCCGGGGCTCGCCGACTACCCGAACCACCTCGCGCGCGCGCACATCCTCGTGGAGTCGCAGCTGCACGGCCGGGAGCACGCCTACTACGAGGTGCGCCACGCTTTCGTTCCGAACCTCGCGCTCGACGTCGCGGTGCCGCTGCTCGCCGCGGCGGGCCTGTCGACGCAGGACGCGATGCGCGTGTTCACCGCGGCGGCCCTACTCATGCCCGTCGCCGGCACCCTCGCGCTCGCGTGGGCCCTGCAGCGCGCGGTGCCGTGGCTAGCGCTGCTCGCGTTCGCGCTCGCCTACTCGCGCTATTTCGCCTGGGGGTTTCTCAACTACTTCTTCTCGATCGGCATCGCGCTGCTCGCGCTCGCGGTGTGGATCCGCTGGCGCGCCGCCGCGCCGCTCTTCGTGCTCGGCCTGCTCGCGCTCGCCTCGCACCTCATGGGCTTCGGCGTGCTCGCGGCCCTGGTGGCCGCCCACGAGCTGTGGCGGCGCGAGCGCCGGGGTGCGCTCGCCGCCGGCCTCGCGCTCGGCGCCTGCGCCGCCCTCTATCTCGTCTTCGCCGAGCGCGCGCTGCCGCTCACGTTCGCCTGGAACGACGGGCTGCTCACCCGGCTGCAGCACCTCGCCTCCCCGTGGATCGCCTATGAGCCGGTCACCGGGGCGCTGGTCGCCGCGGCCATGTTGATCGTCCTGCGGGTGCTGCACCGGCGCGGCCGGCTCGTGCTGCAGCCCGGCTGGCTGCCGCTCGCCGCGGTGCTCGCCGTCCTGCTGGTGGCGATGCCCTCGATGATCATGGAGAGCCACTTCGTCGCCGCGCGCCTGGTGGTGGTGCTGGCGCTCGTGCTGCTCGCCTGCGCGGCGCTGCGCGCCGGATGGCAGGCGAAGCTCGGCGTGGCCGCGCTCGCCGTCGCCCTCGCCGGGACGAAGGTCGCCGAGGTGAGCACGGTCTGGTCGCGCTGGGCCGCGGAGCTTCCCGACTATCGGCGGGTGGTCGCGGCGATTCCGACGCAGGCGCGCGTCGCCTGGGTGGTGTTCGGCCCGCACCGCGGCCCCTATCCGGCGCGCCACGCGGCCGCCTTTGCCGTCATCGAGCGCGAGGCCTTCGTGCCCAGCTTCTTCGGTTTCCCGTTCAACGGCGAATCGGTCGCCTTCCGCCCGGCGGTGCGACCCCTGGTCGAGCTCTGGATCCGCGACGACGTGGTGGTGAAGCCGGGATCGCGCGCGCCGCCGTGGGCTCCGCTCTGCGGGGCCTACGATGTGCTGCTCGTGATCGGCGAGCCGCCGAACCTGCCCGACTGCTCCTCGCCGCTCGCCATAGGCGGACGCGCCGCGCTGTACACCTTGCGCAAGTAGTGCGCTCGCGCGCCGGCCGGCGCCCTCACCGCTCCCAAACCGCGCGCGCAAGCTCGACCACCCGCTCGAGCTTGCGCTTCTGATCGTCCTCGCTGATGCGGTTGCCCACGACGTCCGAGCCGAAGCCGCACTGCGGGCTGACCGCGA
>DATLGR010000341.1:0-1728 GCA_035540415.1 Burkholderiales bacterium
AACACATGCGGCAGCAGGTCCTCGGGGATGCCGGGGCCCTCGTCGATGACCTCGACGCGCGCGAGAGGCCCGTCGGGGCGCGCCGCCTCGCGGTGCACGAACACCGACACCGGAGCCTTCGAAGGGGATTTCTGCAGGGCATTGGCGATGATGTTCTCCAGGCACTGGCGCAGGCGCGCCGCGTCGCCGACGAGCTCGAAGGCCGTGTCTTCCTGAAGGCGCACGGTCACCGGGTGCTCCGGGGTCGAGAGCATCGCGGCGGTGTCGCGCACCAGCGCGCCCAGCTCGAGGGGCTCGGGCTGGGTCTGGAAAACGCCCTGGTCGAGGCGCGCGACGTCGAGGATGTCGCTCACGAGCGCCCCGAGCCTCAGCACCGAGCGCGCCGCCGCCGCGGCGTCGCGCAGGTCCTCGGCGCGGCCGTCGCGCTCGGCGCGAAGGCGCAGCAGCTCGAGGCGCATGTTGAGCGGTCCGAGGTAGTTGCGCAGGTCATGCGCGAGGACGGTGACGAGCTCCTCGGCGCCGGCGCGCCGCCCCTGCTCGAGCGCGTTGCGCGCGATCTCGGCCGCGAGCTCCGCGCGGTGCACGAGGATGCCGATCCAGCGGCCGGTCGACTCGATGAAGGCCACATCCTCGGGGGTGAAGAAGTCCGGCTGCAGCGACGCGAGCATCAGCATGCCGCGGCGCCGGCCGCCGATCTCCAGCGGCACGCCGAGCTTGGAGCGGATGCCGAGCGCCTCACGGACGCCGCGCAGCTCTTCGGTGTCCGCGTCGAGGGCGCCGGTGACGAAGGTCTGGCCGGTCTTGAACACATGCACGACGCGCCCGCCGTTGGAGACCGGAAGCACGTCCAGGCCGAGCTGGCGCTGGAGCGCCGACAGGGGCTGCGTGCTGGTGCCCACCGCGACCAGCGAGTCGCGCGCCGGCTCGTAGAGGAATGCGTCGACCTTGTCCACGCCGCTCGCCGCGGCGACGAGGTCGCTCACGTGCGCGAGCGTTGTCGCGAGGTCGCCCGCGGGGATCCGCAGCAGGCCCTCGAGAACCTCCAGCATCCGCAGCGGCAGGACGGGGGACTGTGGCGCGTCCATCCCCGCGGGTCTGCAAGCGACGGGCCATGGGCGTTAGGCCGGTACCGGCGTGGCGCCGCCCCGCAAATGGCGCTTGCGGCGCCGGACGAAAACATGTTCAATGAGGCCGTTACGATGCATTGCTCCAAAGGGTCTTAAGAACCTCGGAATGCTCGGCAAGCCGGTTCCTGATTTCAGCCTTCCTGCCACCGGCGGCACGACCTTCCAGCTCTCGGCGGCGCGCGGCCGCAAGCTGGTCCTGTACTTCTATCCGCGGGACAGCACCCCCGGCTGCACCGCCGAAGGCGCGGACTTCCGCGACCACTACCCCGCCTTCAGGCGCGCCCGTTGCGAGGTGCTCGGCATCTCGCGCGACTCGCTCGCTTCCCACGAGCGCTTCAAGGCGAAGATGAACCTGCCCTTCGAGCTCCTGGCGGACCCGGACGAGCGTGTCTGCCGACGCTTCGGAGTGCTGAAGGACAAGCTGATGTACGGAAAGAAAGTCCGCGGCGTCGAGCGCAGCACCTTCGTCCTGGACGAGGACGGGGTGCTCGTGCGCGAATGGCGCGGGGTCAAGGTTCCCGGCCACGTCCTGGAGGTATTGAGCTTTGTTAAAGCCCTATGATGTCGAGCAGGCCGCCCCCGATTCCCTTCCGCCCGCAGC
>DATLGR010000342.1:0-10015 GCA_035540415.1 Burkholderiales bacterium
CGTTGTCTTCCTGAACTTCTCGAACCCGGTGCCGCCCAGCGTCATCTGGTTATTCTTCATCTCCGTCCCCTGTTCTTGTTCGATGAGGGTGCCGCTTCTTCTCCGACAAGTAAACAGGGGACTAATTCAGAGATTCCCTAGGCGGCGGCGCCGGCGAGCGCGCGCAGGTCGATCGAGAAGCCGGTGGCCGGGCGCGCGCGGCCGAACGCCTTGCCGACCTCGTCGTAGCGCCCGCCGCGCGCCACCGGCCCGGCCACGCCCTCGCAATAGGCGTCGAACACCACCCCGGAGTGGTAGTGATAGCCGCGCAGCTCCGCGAGGTCGAAACCCGCCGGGAGCGCGCAGGCGGCGGCCAGCGTGCGCAGGGTCGCAAGGGCGCGCTCGAGCGGCGCAAGCGGCGGCAGCCGGCGCGCCGCCTCCTCCAGGATTTCCGCGCCGCCGTACAGCCCGGGCAGCGCGAGCAGCGCCTCGCGCGTGCCGGCATCGAGCGCCTGCGTCAGGGCGCGCAGCGCCGGGACTTCCTTCTTCTGCAGCGCCTCGAACAGCTCCGACTCCACCTCGGCGGGAAGCTGCGCCGCGCGGGCGAGCGAGCGGAACACCGCCACATGGCCGATGTCGAGGCGCGGGCTGCGCACGCCGGCGAGGGCGAGCGCGTCGCACAGCAGGCGCAGGATCTCGACGTCGGCCTGCACGCCGGGCTCGCCGTAGAGCTCGGCGCCGATCTGGATCGGCTCGCGCGTCGCCCCGGGCGCGGCGGGCCGCGTGTGCAGGACGCTGCCGCAGTAGCACAGGCGCGTCACGCCGCTGCGGTTGAGCAGATGCGCGTCGATGCGCGCCACCTGTGGCGTGATGTCGGCGCGCAGGCCCATCATGCGGCCCGAGAGCTGGTCGACCACCTTGAAGGTGCGCAGCTCCAGGTCATGGCCGGTGCCCGTGAGCAGCGAGTCGGTGTACTCCAGGAGCGGCGGCATGACGAGCTCGTAGCCGCGCGCGAAGAAAAGGTCCAGCACCTGCCGGCGCAGGCGCTCGATGCGCATGGCTTTGTCCGGCAGGATGTCCTCGATGTGTTCGGGCAGCAGCCACTTCATGCGCGCGCCCACAGCAGCAGGAGCAGCCCCACCAGCATCGAGGACAGGCCGACGAAGCGGATCTGGCCGTCGGAGAGCTGGGTGATGCGCCGGAACGTGTCCCGCCAGAGGCTAGGCGCGAGGAAGGGGAGCACGCCCTCGAGGATGAGCATGAGCGCCAGGGCCAGGAGGAACGTGGTGCCCATGCGTCATTTTCTGGCCTGCCGGGGCGCCGTATTGCCGCGGCCCATGGAGTCGCGGAAATAGCGCAGGAAGTCGGAGTCGGCCTCGAGCAGCATGAGGTCGTTTCGGCCGCGGAAGGTGTTCCGGTAGGCCTCCATGCTGCGGTAGAAGGAGAAGAACTCCGGGTTCTGCGAGAAGGCCGCCGCGTAGATCGAGGCGGCGCGCGCGTCGCCCTCGCCGCGCACCCGCTGCGCGTCCCGATAGGCCTCCGCGAGGAGCACCTCGCGCTGCCGGTCGGCGTCGGCGCGGATCTTCTCCGCGTCCGCCGCTCCGGTGGAGCGCTGCTCGTTGGCGATGCGCTTGCGCTCGGCCTCCATGCGCCGGTAGACCGACTCGCTCACGTCCTGCGGCAGGTCGACACGCTTGAGGCGCACGTCGATGATCGCGACGCCGATCCGCTTCAGGTCCTGGTCGACCTTCTCGCGCACCCGGTTCATGATGAGGTCGCGCTCGCCGGAAACCACGTCGTGCAGGCTGCGCACGCCGAACTCGTCGCGCAGCGTGCCCGACACCGTCTGGCGGATGCGCGTCGCGGCCCGGAACTCGTCGCCCTGCACGCTGATGTAGTACTGGCGCACGTCGGCGATGCGCCATTTCACGAAGGAGTCGACCAGCACCGGGCGGTTGCCCTGGGTCAGGAAGCGCAGCGGCTCCGCGTCGTCGTAGGTGAGGATGCGCATGTCGAAGTGGCGCACGTTCTGCACCAGCGGCCACTTGAAATGCAGCCCCGGGCGCGTCACCACCTCGCGCACTTCGCCCAGCTGGAACACGATGGCGTTCTGGCGCTGGTCGACGGTGAACAGGATGCTCGACACGACGAGCGCGAGCACCACCAGGACGGCAAGGATCGGTCCGAGGGCGCGCATCAGCGTTCCAGCCTTTCACGGCCGCGCAGGGTGTCGCGGGCGCGCGGCCCGGCATCGGGCGCGGGCTCGACGGGCGGCGCGGGCCGCGCGGCGGGCGCCTCGCCCTGCCCGGGGCCCTGCATCAGCTTGTCGAGCGGCAGGTACAGCAGATTGCCGGCGCCGCGGTAGTCCATCATGATCTTGTTGGTCGAGGTCAGCACCTGCTGCATGGTTTCGATGTAGATGCGCTCGCGCGTCACCGCGGGCGCCTTGGCGTACTCGGTGAGCACCTGGCGGAACCGCGAAGCGTCGCCCTCGGCGTTGGCGATCACGCGCTGGCGGTACCCCTGCGATTCCTCGATGAGCCGCGCGGCGGTGCCGCGGGCGCGCGGAATGACGTCGTTGGCGTAGGCCTGGCCTTCGTTGCGCTGGCGCTCGCGGTCCTGGCCCGCCTTGACGGCGTCGTCGAACGCCGCCTGCACCTGCTCCGGCGGCTGCGCGTTCTGGATGGTCACGGTGCTCACCTGGATGCCGGTGCCGTAGCGGTCGTGGATGGACTGCATGAGGTCGCGCGCGCCGTTCGCGATGTCCACCTGGGTCTCGTAGAGGATGGCGTCCATGCGGCTCTTGCCGATGACCTCGCGCATGGCGGTCTCGGCGATCTGCATGGCGGACTCGTCCGGGCGGCGCACGTTGAACACATAGTCGCGCGCATCGCGCACCACGTACTGCACGGCGAACTGCAGGTCGACGATGTTCTCGTCGTCGGTGAGCATGAGCGACTCGCGCAGCACCTTGGTGCGCACGTTGTTGCGATAGCCCACCTCCAGGGTGCGCACCTGCGCGAGATTCACGATCTCGTGCGACTGGATCGGCCAGGGCATGCGCCAGCGCAGGCCCGACCCCGCTTCCTCCGCGAAGCGCCCGAACGTGAGCACGATGCCGCGCTGTCCCTCGACCACGATGTAGAACCCGCTCGCGAGCCACACCGCGACGATGATCGCCACCAGGACGCCCGCGCCGCCGCCGATCTGCCACGACGACGGCGGGCTCGGCGGCTCGTCGCCGCCGCCGCCGCGGCGGCGCTTGCCGAGGAGCTCGGAAAGCTTGCGGTTGAAGTTGCGCCACAGCTCGTCGAGGTCAGGCGGGCCCTGATTGCCCCCGCCGGGACCCTGCGGGCCGCGACTGCCGCGTCCCCAGTTGGGGTCGTTCAATGACATGCGAAGCTTCTATTGAGGTTGGGGTGGAACCGCTTCCTGGGCCGTCGCGCCGCGCACCGCGGCGCGGCTGCGGGCAAACCGGGCGATGGCATCGCGCAGGTCCTGCAGTCCCGCGCCGGTGCGCGCGCTCACGAATACGCGGGAAATCCTACCATATTCATCACGTTCGACTCGCGGCGCGAGGCCCGCGGCGTCGATTTTGTTCCAGACCTCGAGCTGCGGCGCCCGGCCGGCGGGAATCTCGGCCAGCACCTTGTTCACTTCCGCGATCTGCTCGGCGCGCGCCGGCGAAGCGGCGTCGACCACATGCAGCAGCAGGTCCGCCTGCACCGTTTCCTCCAGCGTGGCGCGGAATGCCGCGACCAGGCCGTGCGGCAGGTCGCGAATGAAGCCCACCGTGTCGGAGAGCACCACGTCGCCGGCGCCCTCGATCCACAGGCGCCGCGTGGTGGTATCGAGCGTGGCGAACAGCTGGTCCGCGGCCCGCGCCCCGGCCTGCGCGAGGGCGTTGAACAGGCTGGTCTTGCCGGCATTGGTGTAGCCGACGATCGAGACCGACAGCACTTCGCCCCGGGCGCGGGCGCGCCGCTGCACCGTCCTGCGCTTCTGGATGTCGGCGAGCTTCGCCTTGAGCGTCTTCACGCGCTTGGCGATGTAGCGCCGGTCGAGCTCGAGCTGGGTCTCGCCGGGTCCGCCGGTGGCGCCGAGCCCGCCGCGCTGGCGTTCGAGGTGCGTCCAGCCGCGCACCAGGCGCGTGGCGAGGTGCTGCAGCCGCGCGAGCTCCACCTGCAGCTTGCCCTCGCTGGTGCGCGCGCGCTGCGCGAAGATCTCCAGGATGAGCTCGGTGCGGTCGAGGACCCGGCGCTCGAGCGCGCGCTCGACGTTGCGCTGCTGCGCCGGCGACAGGGCGTGGTTGAAAACCACGAAAGCGGCGTTCAGCTCTGCGGCGGCGCGGGCGATCTCCTCGACTTTCCCGGCGCCGGCGTAGAGCTTCGGGTCCGGACGGCTGCGGCGGCCGCGGATCACCCGGTGGCGGCGCACGCCGGCGCTCTCGACCAGGCGCACCACCTCCTCGACGCGCTCCGCGTAGCCGTCTTCACCGAAATCGAGGCACACGATGATGGCCGCCTGGGGATCGGCGGCCGGAGCGGGCGTTTGCTGCAACCTACTCGGAGTCCTTGTCGGCTCCCAGGCTGATGGGCCGCGAGGGCACCACGGTGGAGATGGCGTGCTTGTACACCATCTGGGTGACGGAGTTGCGCAGCAGCACGACGTACTGGTCGAACGACTCGATCTGGCCCTGGAGCTTGATGCCGTTCACCAGGTAGATCGACACCGGGACGTGCTCCTTGCGCAAGGTGTTCAGGAACGGGTCTTGTAGCAACTGGCCCTTGTTGCTCATGTTCTTCTCTCTTGGGGGTTTTGTGGCCATACTTTAATTGATTTTAGGGGGGTTTTCTAGCTTCAGGGGCGTTGCGACGTCGCCGCACTGCGCGCGATGACGCAGCGCATGATCCATCAGCACGCAAGCGAGCATCGCCTCGGCGATGGGGGTTGCCCTCAGCCCCACGCAGGGGTCGTGCCGGCCGGTGGTGGCTACCGTCACGGGCTGACCGTTCACGTCGATGCTGCGGCGGGGGAGCCGGATGCTCGAGGTGGGCTTGAGCGCGATGGACACGGTGATGTCCTGCCCCGTGGAGATGCCGCCCAGCACGCCGCCGTTGTTGTTGGAGAGAAATCCCTGGGGCGTCATCTCGTCTCCGTGCTCGCTGCCCTTCTGGGTCACGGCGGCGAAGCCCGCGCCGATCTCGACGCCTTTCACCGCGTTGATCGACATCATCGCCCCGGCAAGGTCCGCGTCGAGGCGCCCGTAGACGGGCTCGCCCCAGCCGGCCGGCACGCCCTGCGCCACGACGTTCACGCGCGCGCCGCAGGAATCGCCGCTCTCGCGCAGTCCGTCCATGAACGCCTCGAGCCGCTCGAGCGCGTCGGCGTCGGGCGCGAAGAACGGGTTCGCTTCGACCTCGTCCCAGCTGCGAAAGCGGATCTCGAGCGGCCCGAGCTGCGCCAGGTAGCCGCGCACCCGCACCCCGTAGCGCTCGCGCAGCCACTTCTTGGCGATTGCGCCCGCGGCCACGCGCACCAGCGTCTCGCGCGCGGAGGCGCGGCCCCCGCCGCGCGGATCGCGCACGCCGTATTTCTGGAAGTAGGTGTAGTCGGCGTGTCCAGGGCGGAAGGTCTGCGCGATGGCGGCATAGTCCCTGGAGCGGGCATCCTCGTTGCGCACCAGGAAACCGATCGGCGTCCCGGTGGTGCGGCCCTCGAACACCCCCGAGAGGATCTCGACCGTGTCCGATTCGCGCCGCTGGGTCACATGGCGCGACGAGCCGGGCTTGCGCCGGTCGAGCTCGCGCTGCAGATCGGCCGCGGCAAGCTCGAGGCCGGGCGGGCAGCCGTCCACCACGCCACCGTAGGCGGGGCCGTGCGACTCGCCGAAGGAGGTCACGCAGAAGAGCCGGCCAAAGCTGTTGCCCGACATGAGGCCGGGGATTCTACAGGGGTGCTACGCCGGCCAGTTCTTGATGTAGCCCTTGAGCATCTTGTTCTCGAAGTCCTGCTCCTCGAGCACCGCCTTCGCGACGTCGCGGAACGAGATCACGCCGAGGATGCGGCCGTCGCTGATGACCGGCAGATAACGGGCGCCGGACTCGAGCATCGTGCGGCGCAGATCGTTGACTTCCATGTCCGGGCCGGCAGTCACCGGGTCGCGCACCATGATTTCGGAGACCCGCAACTCGCCCAGCGAGCCGCCGCGCGCGGCCAGCGCGCGCAGCAGCTCATGGAAGCTGAGCATGCCGAGCACCCGGCCTTGCTCCATGACCACCAGCGATCCGAGGTTCTCGCGTGCCATCGTCTGTACCGCCTCGGTCGCGCGCCCCGAGGGCTCGATCGTCAGCAGGCGGCTGCCTTTGACGCGAAGGATTTCCTTGACCTGCATGGTGGACCTCCTTGGCCGGCCAGAATACTCCCTTCGGCCATGGCGCAAAAGGCGGCCTGGCGCGCGCAGCGAATCCGTTAGTCTGATCAGGGCATGTGCGGGTGCGCCCGGTGCTCGGTAACCATGGCACAATCGCCTTCATGACGGCTCGCGCCATCACCATCCGGATCGCAGAACCGCGCGACGCGCAGGCGATCGCGCTCATGTCGCGCGACCTGATCGAGGCCGGACTGGGCTGGAAGTACGACGCCGCGCGGGTGCTGCGCGCGATTCGCGACCGCGACACGCTCGCCGTCGTGGCCTGCGAGAACGGCAAGCAGGCGCCGCGCGGGGCGCTCAGCGGCTTCGCCATCATGGAGGTCGGCGAGGAGCGCGCCCACCTGGTGCTGCTCGCCGTGCGTCCCACGCACCGGCGCCTGGGCATCGGGCAGCGCATGGTCGAGTGGCTGCTCGAATCGGCGCGCGTGGCCGGCATGGCGAGCATCCACCTGGAGCTGCGCGCAAGCAATGAGGCGGCGCGGCGCTTCTACCGTGCGATGGGCTTCCACGAAACCGTGCTGGTGCCCGGCTACTATCGCAGCGGCGAAGGCCGCAAGGAAGGCGCGCTGCGCATGCTGCGCGTGCTGCGCGCGCCGGGTCCGGTGCCCTACACCTGGCGCCCGCCGCGCACCGAAGACACTTAGGGGCGAACCCTAGGGAACGATCGCGAACCCGAGGCGCAGCTGCCATGGAGTGCGCGCGTTGTACTCGAGCAGATCCTCGCCGTAGCCGCTAAAGAACTGGGCGTGCAGGTAGCCGCCGATCGGTCCGAAGCGCAGGTCGCGCGCGCGCCACGAGAGGTCGAGCTGCAGGCTGCCCTTGCCGGCGGTGCCGCGCCGCGCGAGCGCGGCAGCGATCCATTCGCCGGCGGCGTCATAGCGCACGAGCCAGTCGACGTGCCCGCGATAGCGCGGAATGTCCGGGTTTTCGCCGCGATTGAGGTAGCCGTAGATCTTCGGCAGGAACGCCGCCTCGCGGCCGCGCGCATCGCGCCAGCGCCAGGCGGGACGCGCGAACGCGGTGTCGATCGACCGGGAGTCGATGCCGTCGCGCCCGTTCGACTCGTGCTCGAGGCCGACGCGCGCCGCGTCGACGAACGTTTTCTCATCGGCGCGGTTCCAGTCCCAGAAGAGCGACGGCCGGTAGCTCGTGTCGCGGAACACGCGCGAGGGCGATGAGAGATCCCAGAGCGAGTTCTGCGTGTAGCCAAAGTAAAGCCCCGAAAGCCACGGCTGGTCGCGACCGAATCCGGTGCCGAGGTCGAACAGGCGGTACTTGAACGAGATCTGGAAGCGCGCGGTCCAGCCGCCGCGCGGGCCGGCGACGAAGTAGATCGGCTCGTGCTCGCTGATCGGCGGCTCGGCGTCGGCGCGCGCGGCGGTGAGCTCGCGCAGCGCGTCGGGCCTGGCCGTCACGAGGAGCACGAGCGCGCTCGAGGCCTGCCCGGCGAGCTCCAGGCGCACCGGCCCGGCGAGGCCGGGCGGCATGGTGGCGGCATAGCGGCGCTGCGCGCCCACGCTCGGCGCGACGGCGCGCAGCGGCAGGATGCGCTCGTGGATGCCCGCGCGCGCCCGGAGCCGCAATTCGTCGGGCAGCGCTTCGTGGGCGGGAGCCGAGATCACCAGCTCGAAGGGCTCGCCCGCCGCGACATCGGCCCGCGGCGCGGCCACCAGCCATTCCTGGGCGGTGGCCGAGCGCATCACCACAAGGAGCAGCAAGGACAGCGCGGCTCGCCTCACGACGCCGTCCAGTCCTCGCCCTGCGCGAAGCGCTCGACGAGAAACTCCACGAACAGGCGTACCTTGGCCGACAGGTGCTTGCGGCTGGGGTACACCGCGTAGATCGGCATCGGCGGCGCCGCGTAGTCCTGCAGCAGCGGCACCAGGCGCCCGGCGCGCAGATCGGGGCCGACGATGAACGTCGGCTCGAAGGCGATGCCGGCGTGGTGCGCCGCCGCCTCGGCGAGCAGGTCCCCGCTGTTGGAATGCATGGCGCCGGTGACGCGCACCGCGTGCTCCGCGCCGCTCGCGTCGAGAAAGCGCCACAGCCCGCGTTGCGCGACGTACTCGTACGTGAAGCAGTTGTGGCGCTCGAGATCCTGCGGCACCCGCGGCGCGCCGTGGCGGCGAAGATACTCGGGGGAGGCGCACGGCACGAGCCGCGTCTCGCCCAGCTTGCGCGCGACCAGGTTCTCGCCCCCCGGGGGACCGATGCGGATGGCCAGGTCGTAGCCCTCTTCCACCAGGTCGACGACGCGGTCGGAAAGCGAGACATCGAAGCGCACCTCGCCGTGCGCGGCGATGAACTCGGCCATCGCGGGCGCGATGTGGCGCACGCCGAAATTCACCGGCGCCGTGAGCTTCACGGTGCCGCGCGGCACCACCGCCGCGCGCAACGCCTCCTGCTCGGCCTCGTCGAGATCCGCCAGGAGCTGGACGCTGCGCTCGTAGAAGGCGCGTCCCGTTTCCGTCAGGCTCACGCGCCGCGTGGTGCGGTTGAGCAGCCGCGCACGCAGGTGCGCTTCGAGCTCGGCGATGTGGCGCGAGGCCGCAGTGGCGGACAACCCCAGGCGGTCGGCGGCGGCCGAGAAGCTGCCCGCCTCCACGACCTGTGCAAACACCCGGATGGCCATGAACCGATCCACAGCGGGAATTGTACCGATATTCGGGATTATGTTTTTCGCGGGTGGCCATTTATCCCGCTCTTCGGGACTTTCATACTTTACCCCGCAGTCTCTCAACCCCTTCACTTAAAGGAAACGAAGCCATGAAACGCATGCTTGCCGCCGCCGTTCTCGCCAGCCGCGCGGACACGGTCCGAATCCACTTCGAGCAGTCCGTGATCTGAGGACGAACACCATGATCGATACCCGAACCGCCCCCTACGCCGCCACCGTGCTGCGCGTCTCGCTGGGCGTCATGTACATCGCGCATTCGCTGATTCTCAAGCACTTCGTCTACACGCTGCCGGGCACCGTGCAGTTCTTTGAGTCGCTCGGACTGCCGGCCGCGCTCGCCTATGCCACGTTCTGGGCCGAGCTGATCGGCGGTGTGCTGCTGGTGGCCGGTGTGGCGAGCCGGTGGGTCGCGCTCGCGCTGGTGCCGATCCTGGCGGGCGCCGCCTGGGCGCATGCCGGCAACGGCTGGGTGTTCAGCGCGCCGAACGGAGGGTGGGAATATCCGCTCTTCCTGATCGCCGCGTCGCTCGCCGTCGCGCTGCTCGGCGACGGCCGTTACGCGCTCGCCAATCGCGTCGCGAAGCGCAGCCTTACGCCGAAAGGAGCCTACGCATGAGCCCTGCGCTGCCGAGCGTCTTCGTCTCCCACGGCTCGCCGATGCACGCGCTCGAACCCGGGCCGGCGGGCGCGGCGTGGAAGGCGCTCGCGCAGCGCCTGCCCCGCCCGCGCGCCATCCTGATCGCCTCGGCGCACTGGGAAACGAGCCTGCCGATGCTCACCGCCAACGCCAGGCCGAAAACCATCCACGACTTCTACAACTTCCCCGAGCCGCTCTACCGCCTGCGCTATCCCGCACCCGGCGCGCCGCAGCTCGCGCAGCGCGCCCAGGCGCTGCTGCGCGAGCTGCGGCGCGCCGGGTGCGGGAT
>DATLGR010000343.1:0-11795 GCA_035540415.1 Burkholderiales bacterium
GCTCTCGGTCCTGGCGGTGCTCTGGTGGCGCCACAGCGGAGATCTCGCGCCGTGGGTCTGGGTGCAGGCGGCGCCCATGCTCGCGGTCGTCCTCGTCATGGCGCTGCTGCCGCCGCGCTACACCCACCGGCGCTACTTCGCCTACGCGCTCGCCTGCTATGCAGCGGCCAAGCTCTTCGAGCTGGGCGATGCGGCGCTGTACGCGTGGAGCGGCGGGGCGCTGAGCGGCCACAGCCTGAAGCACCTCGCCGCCGCGGCCGGCGTGTGCGTCCTCTACGCGATGCTGAGGGTGCGCCGCCCGTTACCCGTCTAGCGCCTTCACCGCCTGCTCCATCGCGCGCACCGCCTTCTGCCAGTCGGCCTTGCGGTACACCTCGTTGATGCCCGCCATGGTGAGCGACAGCGCGAGGCTCAGCGTCTCGTGGTCCATGCCCTCGACGTCGCGCAGCGAATAGACCTCGTCCCTGCCCGCCAGGCCGCGCACCAGGCGCAGGAGCAGCTGCGCGTTCTTGCGCGGCCAGTCGGAGATGATCACGTCCTTCACCTTCGGCAGCGGATCGCGGATGCGCCGCGGCCGGCCGAGGTCCGCCCTCAGCGCGAGCAGGGCGACGAAGCGGGCGGTGGAGAGCTGCCGTGGCATGCAGGCGGAAGAAGGAGCAGGTTGAAGCGCGCCTTGTCGAAAGCAGGGTCGAAGCGCAGCGCCGTCTCGAAGGCCCCGCGCGCCTCGTCGAAGCGGCCCGCGGCGCGGTAAGCATAGCCGAGGTTGTTGTGCGCGCGCGCGTTCCAGGGCACGCGCCGCGCTTCGGCCGCCCAGAGCGCGATCTCGCCGCGGAACTCGAGCTGGCGCGCCACGCTCGCCGCGGTGAGCGCGGCAAGCACCGTGCCTGCGGCCACGGCGCCGGCGCGGCGCGACAGTTTCGCGGCGGCGAGCTGCGCGGCCAGCGCGAGGACAAGGCCCCAGCCCGCGAGGTAGAGCTGGCGGTCGTTCGCCACGTCGAGGCGCGGCACGAGCGAGTTGGTCGGCGCGAGCTGCAGGAAGAACCACAGCACGCCGAAGGCGAGCCACGGGCGCGGGCGCAGCTGCGCGAGCGCGAGCGCCGCCAGCGCCGCGAGCAGCGCCGCCTGCACGGCGGGCACGGCGTTCCAGCCCGCCGCCACGGGCAGCGCCGGATCGATGCTCGCGCCCTGCAGGCCGAGCAGCCGGCCGGCGAGGTAGGCGACGCCGCCCGCCTGCGTCGGGAGCTGCTCGGCCAGCGAGCGCTGCTCGAAGGCGAACGCCAGGAGCGCGGCCGCGCGCGGGCTCGCCGCGAGCAGCACGAGCGCCACGCCAAGGAGCGCCCAGTGCGCGGCCTGGCGGCGGACGATCGCGCGCCAGGACGGCCGCTCGCGCCGGCAGAGCTCGACGAGCAGGAGCGCTGCGGGCAGCGTCACCGCGGTCTCCTTCGTGGCGAGGGCCGCGGCGAAGAGAAGCGCCGAAACCGCCGCCGGCGCGCCGCGCACATACGCGAGCAGCGCCCCGAGGTAGAAGCACGCCATGAGGGATGACGAGCGCCCGCTCACGTAGCTCACCGCTTCCACCTGCACCGGGTGCAGCGCGAAGACGAGCGCCGCGGCGAGCGCCGCGCCCGGGGCGACGGCCCAGCGCTCGCACAGCGCGCGCCCGAGCGCGTAGACCAGCACCGTGTTGAGCGCATGCACGGCGACGTTGAGCGCGAGGAAGCCGGCGGCGCCGAGCCCCAGCGACCAGCTGAGCGCGTAGCTCGCCTTGAGCAGCGGCCGAAACCCGAGGTCGCCGGCGAGCCCCGCCCATGAATGCACCGGCGGGTAGTGGACGATGACGTTGTAGTCGTCGAACTGGAAGGCCCCGCCGAGCGAGGGCAGGAACGCCGCCAGCGCGACGAGAAACAGCCTCACGGGCCGCGCGCCTCGAAGGCGCGGTCGAGCAGCCCGACCGCGCTCCACCAGCGGTCCGGCGCGTTCAGCAGCACCACCAGCACGCGCACGCCGTCGCGCTCGGCGAGCGCCACCAGGCAGTTGCCGGCGGCCTCGGTGTAGCCCGACTTCAGGCCGAGCGCGCCGGGATAGCGGCCGATGAGCGCGTTGGTGTTGTGGAACACGAAGCGCCGCGCGCCGTCGACCGTCTCGATCGTCATCCGCGCGCGGCGGGCGAGCGCGAGGTACTCCGGGCGGGCGATGAGCGCCCCCGCGAGGCGCGCGAGATCCGCGGCGGAAGCGTACTGCTCCGGGCGATCGTGACCGCACGGGTCGGCGAAGCGCGTGTCGTCGAGCCCGAGCTCGGCGGCGCGCGCGTTCATGCGCGCGACGAAACGCTCCCGCGTGCCCGCGAGGTGCTCGGCGAGCGCGCGGCAGGCATCATTGGCCGAGCGCACCACCGTGGCGGCGAGCAGATCGCCGGCGCGCAGCCGCTCGCCGGCCTTGAGCCCGAGCCGCGCCCCGCCCGCCTGCGCGGCGCCGCGGCCGACGGTGACCACCGCCTCGGGCGCGCCCTGCTCGAGCGCGAGGAGCGCGGTCATCATCTTGGCGAGGCTGGCCGGCGGCAGCCGGTCGTGCGCGCGTCCCGCCCACAGCACGCGGGCGTCGCGCACCACGAGGTAGGCCTGGGCCACGCCCGGGTAGCGATCCTCCGCGGCCTGCGCGGCGCAGGCCGCGGCGAGCGCCGCCGCTGCGAGAAGCCGCCGCAGGGCCCTAGCGCCCGAAGAGGCCCCTCAGCCGGTTGACGCCTTCGCTGATGCCCTGCTGCACGGCGTCGGCCGGGCTCGGCGTGCCGCGCTCCTCGGCAGGGCGCGCCGGCGCCGCGGTGGCGAGCTTGGCGTTCGAGAGGTACGCGACGCAGAAATCGGCGTAGCGATCGCCCTTGCCGCCCGCGGCGCGCAGCGCGGTGAAGCTGCGCCCGGCGCAGTGGCGCTCGGCGAGCGGCTTCGCCTCGGCGAGGCAGTGGCGGCCGAGGAAGGCGAGCGACTCCTTCTGCGCCGCGCCCGGGCACAGGCCGGCGCGCACCTGCTCCGCCTGCAGGCCGCACATCGCGGCGGCGCGCTCGTCGCCCTTGGCGAGCAGGAAGCCCTCCTCGGTCTGGTAGCGCTTGCAGAACTCGGCACGGCGCGCGTTGCACGCCGCGTTGACCGCCTTGCGCGACGGGTCGCCGGTGATCGCCTTGTAGAGCTCCGGCTGCTGCTCGCGCTGGCCGTAGATGCCGAGCTTCGCCATGTCCATGGTCTGCACCGCCTCGGCGCACCGGCCGATCTCCTGCTCGTGGGCGGCGCGGACCTGTTGCTGCTGCTGGTCGAGCATGCCCTGGACCTTCGCCTGCTGCGACTCGCGCTCGCGCCGCGCCTGCTGCGCGTCGCAGCTGCCGATGCGCCGGCCGGTGGTGTTCATCGTCATGTCACCGTCCTTGCTCGTCATGCGCATCGTGCCCTTGTACTCGGTGCGCGCCGCGTTGTAGGTGTGCTCGATGACCGCGCGGCCCTCGGGGCAGACGACCGTCATGGTCATGCGGTTGCCCGACTGGCTGCGCTCGGTGATCTTGCATTTGTCCATGTCCGGGCCCGCGGCCTGCTTCGCCGGGTCGCGGTCCTGGCACACCTGCTGCGTCATCGCCCCCATGCCGGCCGGCATGCCCGGCACGCTCATCTGGGTGGTGACTTCCCACAGCTCGTCCTTGCCCTGCGCGGATGCGGCGGCGGGCAGCAGCAGGACGCCAACCGCAGCCAGGACGGCGTTTCGCATCATGCTCTGGATCTCCCCGGTCGAACGCGAACCTTGGCAGCTTACCAATCTTCGTTCATCCTTTGCGCTTGATTGCGCTTTCCGTCCTCGATCTCGCGCCGATCATCGAAGGCGAGACCGCCGCGCACGCGCTGCGCAAGTCGCTGGACCTGGCGCGCCATGCCGAGCGCCTCGGCTACCGCCGCTACTGGGTCGCCGAGCACCACAACATGAAAGGCATCGCCTGCGCGGCGACCTCGGTGGTGATCGGGTACCTCGCCGGCGGCACCTCGCGCATCCGCGTCGGCGCGGGCGGCATCATGCTGCCCAACCACTCGCCGCTCGTCATCGCCGAGCAGTTCGGCACGCTGGAGGCGCTCTATCCCGGACGCATCGACCTTGGCCTGGGCCGCGCCCCGGGCACCGACCAGCTCACCGCGAGCGCGCTGCGCGGCGACTGGTCGGCGGCCGAGCGCTTCCCGCAGGACGTGCTGGACCTGCAGGCGCTGCTCGGACCGGAGCAGCCGGGGCAGAAGATCGTCGCCACGCCGGGGGCCGGCGCCAACGTGCCGCTGTGGATCCTCGGCTCGAGCCTGTACGGCGCGCAGCTCGCCGCGATGCTCGGCCTGCCCTACGCCTTCGCCTCGCACTTCGCCCCGCAGGCGCTGCTGCTCGCGCTGGAAGCCTACCGGCGCGGCTTCAAGCCCTCGGCGCAGCAGGCGCGGCCCCACGCCATGGCGGGCGTGCACGTGGTCTGCGCCGACACCGACGCCGAGGCGAGGCGCCTCTTCACCAGCGTGCAGCAGCAGTTCACGAACATGGTGCGCAACCGCCGCGGCAAGGTGCAGCCGCCGATCGACGACATCGACGCCTACTGGACCCCCGAAGAGAAGGCGCACGCCCAGGGGATGCTGCGCTACGCCTTCGTCGGCTCGCCCGCCACCGTGCGGCGCGGCCTCGAAGGGTTCATCGCCGAAACCGGCGTCGACGAGCTCATGGTCGTGTGCGCGGTCTACGATCACGCCGCGCGCCTGCGCTCCTACGAGCTGCTCGCCGCCCTCACCCAAACCGGGAGCAACGATGCAACGCGATAAGCCGCCTTTCCGCGCCGACCACGTCGGCAGCCTGCTGCGCCCGCCGGCCCTGCACGAGGCGCGCGCGCAGTTCCGCGCCGGAACCCTCGACGCCGCAGCGCTCAAGGCGTGCGAGGACCGCGAGATCGAGCGCGTCATCGGCCGGCAGGAAGCGCTCGGGCTGCGCTCGGTCACCGACGGCGAATTCCGCCGCTCGTGGTGGCACCTCGACTTCCTGTGGGGGCTGGACGGCGTGGAGCGCTATGTCATGGACCAGGGCATCGCCTTCGCGGGCGTGCAGACCCGCCCCGAGGGCGCGCGCGTCAACGGCAAGGTAGGCTTCAGCGGCCACCCGATGATCGAGCACTTCCGCTTCGTGAAGGCGCACACCCGGCACACGCCCAAGATGACCATCCCCGCGCCCTCCGCGCTCTACGGGCGCACCGGGCGCAAGGCCGTGCCGGAAGCGGTCTATCCCGACCTCGACGAATTCTGGTCCGACCTCGGCGCGGCGTACCGCAAGGCGGTGCGCGCCTTCGCCGATGCCGGCTGCCGCTACCTGCAGTTCGACGAGGTGTTCCTCGCCATGCTCTGCGACGAGAAGTACCGCGCGGCCGCCAAGGCGCGCGGCGACGACCCGAAACGCCTCGCCGCGGCCTTCGGCGACCTGATCAACGCCGCGATGGCGGAGGCGCCCGCCGACATGACGTTCACCATGCACCTGTGCCGCGGCAACTACAAGTCGACCTTCCAGGGCGCCGGCGCCTACGACCCGATCGCCGAGGTGCTCTTCGAGCGCATCCAGGTGCACGGCTACTTCATGGAATACGACACCGAGCGCGCCGGCGGCTTCGAGCCGCTGCGGCGCGTGCCGAAAGACCGCCAGGTGGTGCTCGGCCTGGTGACCTCCAAGACCGGCGAGCTCGAGTCCAAGGACGCCATCAAGCGCAGGATCGAGGAAGCCGCCCGCTATCTCCCGCTCGAGCAGCTCTGCCTGAGCAGCCAGTGCGGCTTCGCCTCCACCGAGGAGGGCAACCTCCTCACCGAGGAGGCGCAATGGCGCAAGCTCGCGCGCATCGTCGAGGTGGCGCGGGAGGTGTGGGGCTAGTCCTTCTTCTTCTCCGGGCGCGCCCCGGTCGGCAGGCCGGCCTTGCGCCATTCGGAGTAGCCGCCTTCCAGGTGCAGCACCTTCGGCAGGCCCATCTCCTTCAGCGTCGCCGCGGCGAGCACGCCGCGCCAGTCGCTCTGGCAGTACAGGATGTAGGTCTTGTCCTCGGTGAACACCGGCTTGTAGTACGGGCTCTCGGGGTCGACCCAGAATTCGAGCATGCCGCGCGGCGCGTGGAAGGCGCCGGGGATCATGCCTTCGCGCTCGAGCTCGCGCACGTCGCGGATGTCGACGAACACGGTGCTCGCGTCGCCGAGGCTCTTCTGCGCCTCCTGCACCGAGATGCCCGGCGCCTTGCCCTGCGCATCGGCCAGGAGCTGCCTGAATCCCTTCTTGAGCGCCATGCGCGCATGCTACTTGCTACGAACGCGCTGAACAATGGCTCAGGCGACCTCGCGCGAAGAGCGCTCGGACCGCGGCCGGCAGGCCGACTCGCCGGGCGAGATTCCGCGCCGCGGCTGGCGCGACATCGCCTGGCGCGTGAAAGACGAGCTCTCCAGGGACCAGCTCTCGATCATCTCCGCGGGCGTCGCGTTCTATACGCTGCTTGCGGTGTTTCCGGCGATGATCGCCGGCGTGGCGCTCTACGGGCTGGCGTTCGACCCGCAGCAGGTCGCCCGCCACGTGGAGGCGCTCGCGATCGTGCTGCCGCCGGACGCGGCCAAGGTGCTGTTCGGGCAGCTCGCCGACCTCACCGCGCGCGACCGCACCGCGATGGGCATCGGCGCGATCGTCGGGGTCGTGCTCGCCCTCTGGACCGGGTCGCTCGGCATCCGCACGCTGATGCAGGCGCTGAACATCGCCTACGGCGAGCAGGAGCGCCGCGGCTACCTGCGCTTCTACGCCACGGCGCTCGTGCTGACGCTCGGCTCGATGGTGGGCTTCGTGATCGCCGTGGGCATGGTGGTGGCGGTGCCCGCGATCCTCAACCTGCTCGGCCTGGAAGGGGTGCTCGGCGGCCTGATCCGCTACACGCGCTGGCCGGTCCTCGGACTGATGATGATGCTGTGGCTTGCCCTCATCTACCGCTTCGCCCCGAGCCGGGAGCACGCGCGCTGGCGCTGGGTGAGCTGGGGCGCGGCGATCGCGACCGTGCTGTGGCTGATCGGCTCGGCCGGCTTCTCGCTCTACGTGACCCACTTCGGCAACTACAACGAGACCTACGGCTCGATGGGCGCGGGCGCCATCCTGCTCACCTGGATGCTCCTCACGGCCTACGCCATCCTGCTCGGCGCGGAGATCAACTCCGAGATGGAGCGCCAGACGGCCCGGGACACCACCACCGGCGCGCCCGAGCCCATCGGCCGGCGCGGCGCCTACGCCGCCGACACCGTGGGCGAATCGCACTAGCGGCGCGGCTGCGCGGCGCCGTCGGAGGGCCCTTTCAGCTCGACCGTGTTGCCTTCCGGATCCGCGACGTAGATCGACACGCCGGTGCCCTGCGCGCCGAAGCGCGGCTGGATCTCGCCGACCGCGACGCCGTGCGCTTCGAGGTGCGCGACGATCGCCGCCTGGTCGAAGGGCTCGACCCGCAGGCAGAAGTGGTCCATGTTGCGCCCGCTGGGCCCCTCGCCTTCGACGAGGTCGATCATCGCGCCGCCCACGCGCAGGTGCGACATGCCGAGCTTCGGCCGGTAGGCGACGTGCTCGGCGCCGAGCACGTCGCAGTAGAAGCGCCGCATGCGCTCGATGTCGCGCACGCGGAGCACTACGTGGTCGATGGCCCGAAGCCTGATCATCGCGACACTATACAACCGCGACCGATTAGAATTCCGCGGTCGCGCACATCCCCGATGCCCAAGCAATCTTTCACCCGCAGCGCCGTCGTCGGCGTGGCCTGGTTCGACCGCCGGCAGTGGAAGCGGCTGGCCGAAGTCGTCGAAGACCCGAACGAGCTCGAGCCCACCTACGAGCAGTGGCAGCAAGGCGCCCAGAGCGCCGTGCACGCGATCGAAAGCGAGGGGCGGCTCGTGGAGCGGGTGCACATCGAAGTCCAGTCGCTCGTGTCCTGGTGCAAGGACAAGGGCTTGCCGGTGAACGGCCGCTCGCGCGCCGAGTACGTGGCGCAGATCGTGCGCCGGCGCCACGGCCTGGGGCCCTGAGCGCCTGCGCCTCGGGCGCTGCGAGCCCTTAGTCTTTCCCTCTGCCCCGAGCCCAGTCGGGGCGCTCGAGGAGCCAGGAGGCGGCGAGGCCGAAGACGAGGCCCCAGAACGCGGCGCCGATGTTGAAGATCGGCACGTCGGCCACGGTGACGAGGAAGCAGATCAGCGCGCCCAGGGTGAAGCGCTCGCGGAAGGACACCTGGAAGGCGGTCTGCAGCACGCGCAGCATGGCGAGCCCCGCCAGCGTGGCGATGAAGGCGCCCGGCGTGGCGAGCATGAGGCGCGTGAAGAACGGCGCCGCGAGCCCGAAGCCCAGCGCGAGCACGCCCACCGCCATGCCCGCCGTGTAGTGGCGGTGCTTCTCGCCGGCGCTGGAGAGGATGGCGTTCACCGGCCCGGTGAGGCAGGTGGACACGGTGCCCACCAGCGCGGTGACGCTCGACCACAGCCCGCAGGCGGCGGTGATGGCGTTGATCGGCGGCTGGTGGCCGTTGGCCGACAGGATGGCGATGCCCTGCGCGTTCTGCACCACGAGCACGGTGATGGCGAGGGGCACCACCAGCTCGACCATCGCGCGCCACGACAGCGCCGGCGCATAGACGTTGGGCGCGGCGAGCGCGAAGAGCGCCCCCGGCCCGGGCCGAAAGGCGTCCAGCGCCCACACCGCGAGCGCGCCCGCCGCGAGCGCGCCGATGAGCGGCGGCAGGAAGCGCGCGAGCCGCGGCGCCGCCGTGAGGGCGAAGAACGCGGCGGCCATCGGCGCCGCGATCCAGAAGCCGTCGCGGAACGCCACCACCAGGTCGATGCCGAAGCGCAGGAACACGCCCGCCACCATCGCCATCACGATCGGCATCGGTACCGCCTGCATGGCGCGGCGCACCCAGCCCGAGAGGCCGAGCAGCAGCATGAGCGCCCCGGTGGCATGGAAGGCGCCGATCACCTGCGGCCACGTGAGGTGCGTGAGCGCGGGTCCCAGCAGCACCGCGCCGGGGATGGTCCAGAAGAACACGAGCGGCTGGCGGTAGAGAAGCGAGAACGCGATGCTGAGGAGGCCGTTCAGGAAGAACGCGCCGAAGATCCACGACGCGATGTCCTCCTCCGCCAGCCCGCCGCGCGCGCCGACCGCGAGGATGATGGCCACCGGGCCGCTCGCGGCGAAGAGAAACGCCACGATCGCGCTGCCGAGATAGACGCCGCCGAAATCGGCGGCCACGCGCCGCGCGCCGGCGATCGGCCAGACAGGTTTCTCGAGCGGCATGCGCGGTTAGAATGCGGGCGGTGGCCCGCCGCAAAAAGCTCGCACGATACCTTGGATTCGGACTGCTCGCGCTGCTCGTGTTCGCGGGCGGCGTCGTGCTGCACCTCGACTACCGCGTGCGCAGCGAGTTCGAGGGCCGGCGCTTCGCCCTGCCCGCGCGCATCTACGCCCGGCCGCTCGAGCTGCACGCGGGGCTGCGCCTTGCGCCGGGAGATCTGGTCGACGAGCTGCGCCAGCTCGGCTACCACGAGGCGCCGCAAGGCGAGGCCGGCTGGTTCGTGCGCCGCGACGGCGGCCTCGACCTCGCGCTGCGGCCGTTCGTGTTCTGGGACGGTCCGCAGCCCGCCAAGCGCGTGTCGGTGCGCTTCGCCGAAGGCCGCGTGACCTCGCTGCACGCCGCCGGCGGCGCCGAGCTCGACCTCGTGCGCGTGGAGCCGGTGCCCATCGGCGGCATCTACCCGGCCGGCAACGAGGACCGCGTGCTGGTGCGCCTCGCGCAGGTGCCGCCGCACTTCGTGCAGGCGCTGCTCGCGATCGAGGACCGGCAGTTCTATTCCCACCGCGGCTTCGATCCGCGCGCCATCGCGCGCGCGCTGATGAGCCTTGCCTCCGAGCGCGTGCAGGGCGGCAGCACCATTACCCAGCAGCTCGTCAAGAACTTCTTCCTGACGCCCGAGCGCACGCTGCGGCGCAAGGCCACCGAGCTCGCCATGGCGGTGCTGCTCGAGCTGCACTACGGCAAGGACGAGATCCTGGAGACGTATCTCAACGAGATCTACCTCGGCCAGGACCGCGACCGCGCCATCCACGGCGTCGGGCTCGCGGCGCAGCACTACTTCGGCAAGGACGTGCAGCACCTCACCCTCGCCGAGTCGGCGCTCATCGTGGGCATGATCCGCGGCCCCTCGCTCTACGACCCGTACCGCCAGCCGGCGCGGGCGCTGGAGCGGCGCAACCTCGTGCTGCACGAGACGCGCAGCCGCGGCGCGATCAACCTCGAGCAGTACGCCGCCGCGCGCAGCGCGCCGCTCGGGGTGGCGCGCAAGACCGCGATGGGCACCTCGCCCTACCCCGCCTTCCTCGCCCTGGTGCACCGGCAGCTGCGCCGCGACTACGCCGAGGCCGACCTGCGCACCGAAGGGCTGCGCATCTTCACCACGCTCGACCCGCGCGTGCAGGCGGCCGCCGAGCACGCCCTCGCGCGGCGGCTGGCCCAGTACGACAAGGACAAGCGCTTCGGCGAGGCCGGGCTCGAGGGCGCGGTGGTGGTGACCGACCCGCAGAGTGGCGAGGTGCAGGCGCTCGTGGGCGGGCGCGACGTGCGCTTTCGCGGCTACAACCGCGCGCTCGACGCCGCGCGGCCGGTGGGCTCGCTCCTCAAGCCCGCCATCTACCTCACCGCGCTCGCCGAGCCCGCGCGCTACACGCTTCTCACCCCGCTCGACGACGGGCCCTTCGTGTGGAAGAGCCGCGGCGCGCCCGACTGGCGGCCCTCGAACTACGACCGGCGCTTCCACGGCATGGTGCCGCTGCGCACCGCGCTCGCGCAGTCCTACAACGTGGCGGCGGCGCGCCTGGGCACCGAGCTCGGCGTCGAGCGCGTGCTCGACACGGTGCGCCGGCTCGGCGTCGAGCGGCCGCTTCGCCCCTACGCCTCGACGCTGCTCGGCGCCACGGAGATGACGCCGCTGGAAGTGGCGCAGATGTACCAGACCATCGCAAGCGGCGGCTGGCGCTCGCCGCTGCGCGCGATCCGCGAGGTCACCACGCAGGAAGGCACGCCGCTCGCCCGCTATCCGCTCGCGGTCGAGCAGGCGTTCGCGCCCGAGCCGATGTACCTCCTCGCCGCGGGGCTGCAGGACGTGGTGCGCGAGGGCACCGGGCAGGGCCTGAAGAGCTTCCTGCCGCCCGAGATCGGCGCCGCCGGAAAGACCGGAACCACCGACGAGCAGCGCGACGCCTGGTTCGCGGGCTTCACCGGCGACCGGCTCGGCGTGGTGTGGATCGGCTACGACGACAACCGCGCGGCGCGCCTGTCGGGCAGCACGGCGGCGCTGCCGGTGTGGGGCGAGCTGATGACGCTGCTCGCGCCCGAGCCGCTGGCGCTGCCCAAGCCCGAGCGCGTCGAGCAGGTGTGGATCGACCCGCAGAGCGGCCTGCGCGGCCGCGGCTGCCCCGGCGCGATCGAGCTGCCGTTCATGCAGGGCTCGGCGCCGCTCGAGCGCGCGCCCTGCTCGAGCGGCGTCGACGCCGCGGTCGAGGCGGCCGGCGAGGCGGTCGAGCACGCCGTGGGCCGCGCGCGCAGCTGGCTCGACCGGATCTTCGGCCGATGAGGCGCGCGCCGCTGCGCATGGCGTTCGCCGCGGCGGCGCTGCTCGCCGGCTGCGCGGCGCCGCTGCCCGCGCCCGAGCCCGAGCCCGCCCCGGTGCCGGCGCCGCCGCCGGCGGAAGCCGCCAAGCGCGAGAGCG
>DATLGR010000344.1:0-7564 GCA_035540415.1 Burkholderiales bacterium
GGCCCCCGCCCGCCTCGACGTTCGCGGCACGCTCGAGTGCGGACGCGACGTCGCCATCGATGTCGGCTGCGTGTTCGAGGGGCGCGTCAGCCTCGCCGACGGCGTGCGAATCGGCCCGCATTGCGTGCTGCGCAATGTCTCCGTCGGCCCGGGGAGCGAGGTCCTCGCCTTCTCGCAGCTGGAAGACTCGCAGGTGGGCGCCCGCTGCCGCCTCGGCCCCTACGCGCGCCTGCGGCCGGGAAGCGAGCTCGACGAGGACGTGCACGTCGGGAACTTCGTCGAGGTCAAGGCAAGCCGCCTTGGGGCGGGCTCGAAAGCAAACCACCTGTCCTACGTCGGCGACGCCGAGATCGGCGCCCGCGTCAACGTCGGCGCCGGCACCATCACGTGCAACTACGACGGCGCCGGGAAGCATCGCACCATCATCGAGGACGAATGCTTCATCGGCTCCGATGCCACCCTGGTGGCGCCGGTGCGCATCGCCCGCGGCTCCTATGTCGGCGCCGGCTCCACCATCACCAAGGACACGCCCGCCGGGCAGCTCACGGTGGCGCGCGCCCGCCAGGTCAGCGTGCCCGGCTGGAAGCCGCCCACCAAGAAGAAAGGCTGACATGTGCGGCATCGTCGGCGCGGCGGCGCGCCGGGACATCGTACCGATCCTCGTGGAAGGCCTGCGGCGCCTGGAGTACCGCGGCTACGATTCCTGCGGCGTCGCGTTCCTGGGCGAGGGGGAGATCGGCCTGGTTCGCACCGTCTCGCGGGTCAGCGACCTCGCCACGCGGCTCAAGGCGCGGGCGGCAGCCACGGGCATCGCCCATACGCGCTGGGCGACACACGGCGCACCCGCCACGGAGAACGCGCACCCGATCGTCTCGAGCGGCGAGATCGCCGTGGTCCACAACGGCATCATCGAGAATCACGAGGCGCTGCGCGCCGAGCTGGAAGCAGCCGGCTACCGGTTCGAGAGCCAAACCGACACCGAGGTCATCGCGCACCTCGTGCACAGCCTGTACCGGGGCGACCTGCTGGATGCCGTGCGCCGCGGCGCGGCGCGGCTGCACGGCGCCTACGCGATCGCGGTGCTCTGCAAGGGCGAGCGCGGCACGGTGGTCGGCGCGCGGGCGGGCAGCCCGTTGGTCGTCGGGGTGGGCGCGGGCGAGCACTTTCTCGCTTCCGACGCGCTCGCCTTGGCCGGGGCCACGGATCGAATCGCCTATCTGGAGGAAGGCGATGTCGTCGCCGTAACCCCGGATGCGTGGCGGGTGCTCGACCGCGACGGCGCGCCGGCGGAGCGCGAGGTGCGCCGCGTGAAGGTGAGCGGGGCCGAGGCCGAGCTCGGCCCCTACCGGCATTTCATGCACAAGGAGATCTTCGAGCAGCCGCGCGCCGTGGGCGACACGCTCGAAGGCGTCACCGGCGTTGCGCCGCGCCTGTTCCAGGACGCCGAGGACGAGCTCGCCGGCGCCGGCTCGGTGCTGGTGCTCGCCTGCGGCACGAGCTACCACGCCGGGCTGGTGGCCCGCCACTGGATCGAGGCGCTCGCCGGGCTTCGCTGCAGCGTGGAGATCGCAAGCGAGTACCGCTACCGCACCAGCGTTCCCGATCCCTCGGCGCTTGTGGTGGTCGTGTCGCAGTCGGGCGAGACCGCCGACACCCTCTCGGCGCTCAAGCATGCGCAGGCCCTGGGCCACAAGCGCACGCTCGCCGTCTGCAACGTCGCCACCAGCGCCATGATGCGCATGACGCGCCTGCGCTTCCTCACCCATGCCGGCGTGGAGATCGGCGTCGCCTCGACCAAGGCCTTCACCACGCAGCTGACGGGCCTGTTCCTGCTCGCCGCCGTGCTGGCCAAGCTGCGCGGCCGCCTCTCGCCGGCGCAGGAGGCGGCGCACGTGAAATCGCTGCGCCACCTGCCGTCGGCCATCGGCGCCGTGCTCGCGCTCGAGCCGCAGATCATCGCCTGGGCGGAGCGCTTCGCGAAGCGAGAGCACGCGCTGTTCTTGGGGCGCGGGCTGCACTACCCGATCGCGCTCGAAGGCGCGCTCAAGCTGAAGGAGATCTCCTACATCCACGCGGAAGCCTATCCCGCGGGAGAGCTCAAGCACGGGCCGCTCGCCCTCGTGACCGGCGAGATGCCCGTGGTCACGGTGGCGCCGAACGATGCGCTGCTGGAGAAGCTGAAGTCCAACATGCAGGAGGTGCGCGCGCGCGGCGGCGAGCTCTACGTGTTCGCCGACGCGGACACGCGCATCGCGCCTTCCGCCGGCGTCAACGTCATCCGCCTGCCCGAGCACTACGGTCCGCTGTCGCCGATCCTGCATGTCGTGCCGTTGCAGCTGCTCGCCTACCATGCGGCGCTCGCGCGCGGCACCGACGTCGACAAGCCGCGGAACCTGGCGAAATCCGTCACGGTGGAATGACAGGGCTCGCGGCGTCGCTGAAGACCACGCCGCTGCACGAGCGCACGGCGGCGCTTTGCGCGAGCCATGCCTGGCGGCGCTGGGCGGGGTATGCCGTCGCGAGCTCCTACGAGCTCTCGCACGAGCGCGAGTACCACGCGATCCGCGTCGCGGCGGCCCTGTTCGACGTCTCCCCGCTCTACAAGTACGCCATCCGCGGCCCCGACGCCGCGCGCCTGCTCGATCGCGTGGTGACGCGCGACGTGAGCCGCGCGCAGATCGGCCAGGTGCTCTACACGCCGTGGTGCGACGCCCGGGGCAAGGTGCTCGACGACGGGACCGTGGCGCGCCTGGAGGAGACCACGTTTCGCATGACCGCCGCCGAGCCCAACCTGCGCTGGCTGGAGGCCAACGCCCTGGGCCTTCGGGTGACGATCGAAGACGTCTCCGCGGCGCTCGCGGCGCTGTCGCTGCAGGGGCCGCAGTCGCTCGCCGTGCTGCGCGCGCTCGGCGATGTGCCGCCGCTCAAGTACTTCCGGCTCGCGCGCACCCGCCTCGCCGACCTTCCGGTGGACGTGAGCCGCACCGGCTACACCGGCGATCTCGGCTTCGAGCTGTGGGTCGAGGCGCGCCACGCGCTCGCGCTGTGGGATGCCCTGATGGCCGCGGGCGCGCCCCATGGCCTGCAGGCGGCCGGGCTGCTGGCGCTGGACGTCGCGCGCGTCGAGGCGGGGCTCATGCTGATCGACGTGGATTACGTGCCGGCGCGCAAGGCCCTGATCGAGGCGCAGACCTCCTCGCCCTTCGAGCTCGACCTCGCCTGGGCGGTAAACCTCGGCAAGGAGCAGTTCGTCGGCCGCTCGGCGCTCGCCGCCGAGAAGGCGCGCGGGCCGCAATGGCAGTTCGTCGGCGTCGAGGTCGGCTGGGAGGGTCTCGAGCGGCTGTATTCCCAGGCCGGGCTTGCCACGCGGGTGCCGCAGACCGTCTGGCGCACGAGCACGCCGATCTACTCGGGCAACGAACAGGTGGGCTATGCGACGAGCGGCGGATGGTCGCCGCTGCTCAAGAAATACATCGCGCTCGCCCACCTGCGGCAGCCGTGGGCGAACCCCGGCACGCAGCTCGACATGGAGATCACGGTGGAGCACCGGCGGCGGCGCGCCGCCGTGCGGGTGGTGAAGAAGCCCTTTTTCGACCCGGAGCGAAAGCGCGCCTAGCATGAGCGCCTCCTACGACGCCCTGATCATCGGCGGCGGGCACAACGGGCTGGTGTGCGCGGCCTATCTGGCGCGCGCCGGCCGGCGGGTGCTCGTGCTCGAGCGGCGTGAGCGTGTGGGCGGCGCCGCGATGAGCGAGGAGGTGTTCCCCGGGTTTCGCTTCTCGGTGTTCTCCTATGTGGTGAGCTTGCTGCGGCCCGAGATCATCCGCGAGCTCGAGCTGCCGCGCCACGGCCTGCACATCCTGCCGCTCGAGAGCACGCTCACCCCCTTGCCGAATGGCGACTACCTGGCGCAGTGGAACGATCACGACCAGAACCGCCGCGAGCTCGCGCGCCACTCGCTGCGCGACGCGGAAGCCTATGACGACTTCGGGCTCGTGCTGCACCAGATGGCGCGGGCGATCAAGCCCATCCTCGCCATGGCGCCGCCGGATCCCGGCTCGCTCGATCCGCGCGAGCTGATGGACATGCTTCGCCTCGCGCGCTACTTCCGCGGCCTCGGCGACAAGAACCTGCAGGCGTTGTGGAAGCTGCTCACCATGAGCGCCGCGGAGTATCTGGACGAGTGGTTCGAGACCGAGGCGCTCAAGGCGACCAAGTCCGCGAGCGGCATCATCGGCACGCTGCTTGGACCGCGCTCGCCGGGGACCGCCTATGTGCTGCTGCACCACTACATGGGCGAGCTCGACGGCGTGTTCCGCGCCTGGGGCTTCGCCAAGGGCGGCAACGGCGCGGTGAGCGCGGCCATTGCGGCGGCGGCGCAGGCGGCCGGCGCCGAGATCCGCACCCAGGCGCCGGTCGAGCGCGTGCTGATCCAGGGCGGGCGGGCGACCGGCGTGGTGCTCGAGGGCGGCGAGGAGCTGCGCGCCGGCGTCGTCGTCTCGGGCGCCGATCCGCGCCGCACGTTCCTCGGCCTGGTCGGGGAGCAACACCTGCCCGGGGAATTCGCCGAGTCCATCCGCCGCTTCAAGTTCCGCGGCGCCTCGGCCAAGGTCAACCTCGCCCTGGACGCGCTGCCCGACTTCACCTGCATGCCCGGCCGGGGCCCGCACCTGCGTGGCGCCATTTCGGTGAGCCCGAGCGTCGCGTACCTGGAGCGCGCGTATGACGAGGCGAAGTACGGTGAGATCTCGCGCCGCCCGTACATGGACATCGTCATTCCCTCGATGCTGGACCCGTCGATGGCGCCGGCCGGAAAGCACGTGATGTCGATCTTCGTTCAGTACGCGCCTTACCACCTGAACGGCGGCTGGACCGACGCGCGCCGGGAAGCGCTCGGCGACACGGTCGTGGAGACGCTCGCCGAGTATGCGCCCAACCTGAAAAGCGCCATCCTGCACCGCCAGGTCCTCTCGCCCGCCGACATCGAGCGCATCGTCGGGTTGTCCGAGGGAAACATCTTCCAGGGCGAGCTGTCGCTGCAGCAGATGTTCTTCCTGCGCCCGGCGCCCGCATGGTCGCGCTATCGCACGCCGATCGAAGGGCTGTGGCAGTGCGGCTCCGGCACGCATCCGGGCGGCGGCGTGATGGGCGCCTCCGGCCGCAACGCCGCCTTCGCCCTGCTCAGGCAGCGCCGGTGAGTGCGGCGATCGTCCTGGGCAGCAACGCTGACGCGCTCGTCGCGGCGCACCTGCTTGCGCGCGCCGGCCGCCGCGTCACGCTGGTGCACCCGCGCGCCTTCTCGGACCGGCCTGCGTCGTGGGTGTCGCCGCGTTTGCGCCGGGCGCTCGCCCTCGAGGCCGCGCCGGCGGGTGCGGATGCCACCTGGGCGAGCGCCCTGCTCCCGGCGGGAGGGACGCTGGAGCTCGCGCAGGACATCGGCCGCAGCGTCGAGGCGATCCGGCGGCTTAGCCCGCGCGATGCCGAGCGCTGGCCGCAGTTCTGCGAGCGGATGGCGGCGCTCGCGCGGTTGCTGGAAACGCTCTATGCCGAGCCGCCGCCCGCGCCGCTCGACCTGCGCCTCGCGTTGCGCGTGCGCCGCCTCGGCCGCCGCGGCATGTCCGACCTGCTTCGGGTGCTGCCGATGTCGGCGGCCGAGCTGCTCGACGACTGGTTCGAATGCGACGCGCTGAAGGGGGCGCTCGCAGCCAGCGCGATCGCGCACCTGCAGCAGGGGCCGCGCTCGGCCGGCACGGCGTTCCGACTGTTGCATCATCACGTGGGCTGCGCGCCGGGGGTGTTCCGGCCGGCGCGGATCGATCTCGTGGCCGCGCTGCGCGAGCGGCCGGGCGTTGCTCTGCGCGCGCAGGGCATCGAGCGCATTCTCATCAAGGGAGGACGCGTGACCGGCGTGGCGCTCGCCGGCGGCGAAGAGCTTGCGGCGGCGCTCGTGCTGAGCGCCGAAGACGCGCGGCGCACCCTGCTCGAGCTCGCGGATCCGGGCTGGCTCGATCCGGAGCTCGCGCGCGCCGTGGGCCACGTGCGCCGGCGCGGCGTGGCGGCGCGGCTGCGCGGCCGCGCGCGCCATCGTCCCGCCACGGCGGTGCTGGCGCCTTCGCTCGATTACCTGGAGCGCGCCTACGACGCCGCCAAATACGGTCGCATGGCGGAGGAGCCAGCGCTCGAGGCGCGCTACGACGGCGACCGTGTGGAGATCGACCTGCAGTTCGCGCCCTATCGCCTGGCCGACGGACCATGGGACGGTGCCGCGCGCGCGCGGCTCGCCGCGTTTGCCGCGAGCCGCCTGCCGGAATTGGCGGATGCGCCGCTCAGCGTCGAGGCGCCGCCGGATCTGGAGGAGATCGAGGGCTGGCCCGAAGGCCAGCCGTTCCATGCGGAGCTCGCGCTCGACCAGTCCCTGTGGGCGCGTCCGCTGCCGGCGCTTGCACGCTACCGCACCCCGATCGAGGGGCTCTGGCTGTGCGGACCGGGCATGCATCCGGGCATTCCCGGCGCGGCGGGCGAGCACTGCGTGCAGGCGCTGGAGCGCGCCCGCGCCTGAGCGCGATGCCGCGGCCCTGGCGATGGTTCCGGTTCTTCGAACGATCGCTGGGCGCCGCGCCGGCGCTCCCCGTGCCGCCGGGACTCGTGCTGCGGCAGATCACCGAGCCGGAGGCCGGGCGATGGTGCGCGGCGGAACTGGATCTGCGCGAAGCCGGCATGGCCGCGGCGTTCGGGCGCGGGGACCTCTTCGTCGGCGCCTTCGCCGGCGATGAACTTGTCGGCTACTGCTGGCTCGCCTTCGCGCCGTTGCCGCACCTGGACGGCGTGTGGGTGCGCTTTGCCCCCGCGGCCGTCTGGACCTACAAGAGCTTCGTGCGCGCGACGCACCGCGGGCGCGGCATCGCGCCGGCCCTCTACCGGGCGCTCGACGGCGCCTGCCTAGAGCGCGGGCGGAACCGCTCGCTCCTGTGCGTGGAATGGAGCAACGCGCCCTCGGTGGCGGCCGCGCTGCGCGCCGGCTATTTCCCGGCCGGGTATGCCGCGTACCTGCGCCATCCAAGCGCTGTGCTCGCCTGGCGCTCGCCGGCTGCGCGGCGCCAGGCGATCGAGTTCTTCCGCCCGGGCGCCCCGAACTTTCGGGCCCCCCGGTCCGTCTGAACTCGGTCGACCCCTGGGAGCCGCCATGCAAGCGAGCGATGTGATGACCACCACCGTGATCACCGTGACGCCCGACACGCCGGTGCAGGAGGTGGCGAGGCTGCTGCTCGAAAGCGGCATCAGCGGGGTGCCGGTGGTCGATGCGCAAGGGGCCCTGGCCGGCATTGTGAGCGAGGGCGATCTCATCGATCGGGTCGACGGCGAGCCCGGGCGGCGGCGCCGCTCCTGGTGGCTGGAGCTCGTTCGGCCGCCCGAGGATCAGGCGCGCGACTACCTCAAGCTGCATGGCCAGCGCGCGCAGGACGTCATGACGCGGGACGTCGTGTCCGTCGCCGAGGACGCGCCGCTTGGCGAAATCGCCCGGCTGCTCGAGAAGCACCGGGTGAAGCGGGTGCCGGTGCTGCGC
>DATLGR010000345.1:0-1835 GCA_035540415.1 Burkholderiales bacterium
GAGCAGGCGGCGCTCGAGCGCAAGCTCGTAACGCTCGAGCGCGCGTTTCCGGGACCGGTGGGCCAGGTCCGCGAGCAGGTGGCGCGGCTCCTCGCGCCGGGATGGGTGGCGCGCACTCCCTGGGACCGGCTGCAGCACCTGCCGCGCTACCTCAAGGCCGCCGCGCTGCGGCTGGAGAAGGTGCGCGCCGACCCGGCGCGGGACGCACGCCTTGCGGCGGAAGTGGCGGCGCTCGAGCAGCGCTACCGGCGCGCGCTCGCCGCGCGCGCGCGCGAAGGCACGCCGGGTGAGGCACTGGCGCAGTTCGGCTGGCTGCTGGAGGAGCTGCGCGTCGCCCTGTTCGCGCAGGAGCTGCGCACCCCGGTGCCCGTGTCGGTGAAGCGCCTGACGAAACTGTGGGAGACTTTGCGCCGATGAGCATCGTCGGCGCGATCTTCTACGGCCTGGCAAACGTCCTGCATCCGCGCATGCTGTGGCTGATGGTCTGGCCCATGCTCGTGGCGCTCGCAGTGTGGCTCACGGCGGCGCTGTTTTTGTGGATGCGGCTCGCGTTCTGGCTTGCCGAACAGCTGCGCCGCTGGATGGAGCCGGCGGCCGGCCTGGTTCGCCTGGAAGTGGGGGAGGCCGCGCTCATCGCCGCGCATGTGGCGCTCTTCCTGCTCTTCGTGCCGCTCGTGTACCTGACCGCGCTCTTCCTCCTCGGGTTGTTCGGCATGCAGAAGATGGTCGACCATGTGGCGGCGCGCTCGTTTCCGGGCCTGGAGCGCCGCCGCGGCGGCGGGGTGGCCGGCAGCGGGTTGAACGGGGCGGTCGCGCTGCTCGGCATGCTGGGCCTGTTCGCGGCCAGCCTGCCCCTGTGGCTGCTGCCGCCGCTATGGCCGCTCATTCCGCTTGCCATCTTCACCTGGGTGAACCAGCGGCTGCTGCGCTACGACGCGCTCGCCGAGCACGCCGACGCCGAGGAGATGGCCCGGATCTTCCGCGCGCACCGTCGCAGCCTCTACGTGCTCGGGCTGCTGCTCGCCTTGATGGCCTATGTGCCGCTCGTAGGCCTGGTCGCCCCGGTGGTGTTCGGTCTCGCGTTCATCCGCTATCTCCTCGGCGCGCTGCAGGCATCGCGCGAGGGCCGCGCCGCGCCATGATGCTGCCGGTGCTCTTCGGCGCCGTCATCATCGGAGACGAGATCCTGGTGGGCAAGCGTCAGGACAAGCATTTGAGCTTTCTCATCGGGGCACTCGCGCAGCGCGGCTTGCGCCTTGGCTGGGCGCTGTACCTGGGCGACGAGCCGGAGCGCTTGCGCGCCGCGTTCGGCCGCAGCCTTGCTTCGGGCGACGTGGTATTCAGCTTCGGCGGGATCGGGGCGACCCCGGACGACCACACGCGCCAGTGCGTGGCCGCCGCGGCCGGCGTCCCGCTCCGGCTACATCCGCAGGCTGAGCGCGAGATTCGCGACCGCTTCGGCGTCGAAGCGACGCCTCAGCGCCTGGCGATGGGCGAATTCCCGGAGGGGGCGCGCATCATTCCAAACCCGGTGAATCGCATCCCGGGGTTCAGCCTCGCCGATCACCACTTCGTGCCCGGCTTCCCACAGATGGCGTGGCCGATGGTGGAATGGGTCCTGGACACGCGCTACCGAGCGCTGTTCGACCGCGACCGGTGGGCCGAGGCGTCGATACTGGTCTACGGGGCGGGCGAGAGCCAGCTCATTACGGCGATGGAGGCGGTCGGCGCGCTCTATTCCGGCATCAAGGTCTTCAGCCTGCCCTCGATGGGGGAAGACGGCAGCCGCCGGCATGTCGAGTTGGGCGTACGGGGCGATCCGGAGCAGGTTCCGG
>DATLGR010000346.1:0-19300 GCA_035540415.1 Burkholderiales bacterium
GCGTTCGCCATGGTCTCCTGGGTCGTGAATGTCTTCGAGACGACGACGACCAGCGTGCTCTGCGGCTCGGCGCCCTCGAGGGCGCGCTCGAGGTCTCTCGGGTCCACGTTGGCGGCGAAGCGCACGTCCAGCGCGCCGTCGCCCAGCGCATCGGCGAGCAGGCGCGGACCGAGGTCCGAGCCGCCGGTGCCCAGATTGACGATGCGCCGGTAGCGTTTTTCGGCGCGCACGCGCTGGGCAAGCCCATGCGCGCGCGCGAGCGTCTCGCGCACCTCGGCGGGCGGCTCGGCCGCGCGCAGCGCCGTGTGCCAGGCGGCGCGGTTCTCAGTGTCGTTCACCGGCTCGCCCGACAGCAGCGCCTCGCGCCAGCGCGCGAATCCGCGCTCTTCCGCCAGCCGGCCGAGCAGGCGCAGCGTGATCGCCCCCAGGCGCTGGCGCGAATAGTCGTAGCGCAGGCCGGGCGCCTCGGCCACGAGCTGCGCGCTGCGCGCAGCGTCGGCGGCGAAGGCATCCCGCAGGTGCACGGCGCGCCAGCTTTCGGCATGGTGCAGAAGCTGCGCCCAGGCAGCGCAGTCGATGGGAGGTGTGGTATTCATTTCTGCAGTCGATAGAGGCGAAAGCGCTCGGATTTGTCGCCGGGGCGCCCGACATCGGCGAGCTTCACCCAGCCGGCCCCCGGGGCGTCGAACTCGTGGCGCGGGTTGCCCTGCACCAGCAGCAGCGGGCAGGCACGCGGTCGGGCGAAGTCGAACGGCCGCGCGCGGATGTCGGCATGGTATTCGAGCGAGGCGGCCTGCGGCACGCCCAGGCCGCGCTGGGCCAGGCACCCGGCGCCCACAGGGACCACGGAGCGAAGCTGCAGCGCCACCGGACGGTAGCTCTTCTGGAAATCCGCCCACGGCAACCAGAGCGTCGCGAACGCGCCCCAGAGCAGCACCACGCCGGCGGCCCAGCGCAGCAGGCTGCGCGTGGGTGCGTACAGGGTGAAGAACATGAGGTAGAGCCAGGCCGCGGTGAGCGCGAGGGCGAGCAGCAGCGGCGCCGGATGGAACTCGGGCACGAAACCCGGGGCCGTCTTGAAGAAATTGTTCGCGATCCGGGGCGGAAAGCCGGTCATCATCGCAACGTAGCCAAGCCAGACCAGGCCGGCGAAGAACGCAAAGGTGATGAGCCCGAACCAGTCGAGCGCTTTCGCGGCCCCGCGCCGCAGGTTGTGCACGCCGAGCGCGCCGAGCAGCGCGAGCGGCGCGAGCAGCGGGATCAGCGTGACACTCTGGCCCGGGTCCCAGTAGGCCATGCCGGCGAGCATGAGCAGCGCCGTGGCCGCCGGCACGAACACGCGCGGCTCGTGCCAGCGCCGGCGCAGGGACCACAGGCTCCACAGCGCGAGCGGCCATGCGGGCCAGGCGAACCAGCTCGTGGCGGCGAGGAAATAGCGCAAGTTGGCGGCGAAGCCCTCCTGCGGCGCGGCGGCGAGCGCCCACCACTGCGCGAAGAGTTCGCTGGAGCGGCTGGCAAGCGCCATGGGCCAGAGCGCCGCCATGACGCCGCCGATGAGCGCGGCGAGCGCGATGAAGAGCACGCCGCTGCGCGTGCGCCACGCCGGGCACACGAGGTGCCCGAGCACCACCGCCACGAACAGCGCCGTCGGCGGCACCCAGCTTGAGCTGAGGTAAGCCGCGCCCAGCGCGACGCCGAAGGCGACGCCAGCGGCGAGCGGCCTGGTGGCGGCGCGCGGCAGCGCGGCAAGCGCGCCGCACAGCGCCGCCAAGGTGGCGAGCGCCGGCACCGCCTCGTGGGCGTGCACGATGAGTCCGACGGAGCCGAGGAGCAGCAAGAAGGCGGCCGCGCCCCCGGTGCGGGGATCCTCCGCCGACCAGTGGCGCCCGGCGCGATAGATGAGCGAGAACGCGGCCAGCACGAAAACGCCGCTCGCCAGGCGGGCGGCGGCGTGGAACTCGGTGATGCCCTGCAGCAGCCGGCCGAAGCCGAGCGCCACCCAGTGGTACAGCGGCGGATCTTCCAGCCACACGAGGCCGCTCACGCGCGGCACCAGCAGCTCGCCGGTGCGCGCCATGTTGTGGGCGATGCCGAGCGCGATCGCGTCCTGCGACTTCCACAGGTCGTGCCCGGCGAGACCGGGCAGGGCGAACGCCAGCGCGATCAGCGCGAGCGCCGCGGGGGGCAGCGGGAGGGAGAGCCGGGGGAGCATCTACCCCCGCCGGCCTACTCGGCCTTCTGGTCGGCGGCTTTCCTGGTGTAGCGGCGCTTGAACTTCTCGACTCGGCCGGCGGTGTCGACGATCTTCTGCTTGCCGGTGTAATAGGAATGCGACTCGGAGGAGACCTCGAGCTTCACCACCGGGTACTCGTTGCCGTCGCTCCACTTCATCGTTTCGCGGCCCTTGGTGTCGATGGCCGAACGGGTGAGGAAGGAAAAGTTGGCGCTGGTGTCGAGAAAGATCACCGGCTTGTATTCGGGGTGGATTCCGGGCTTCATGGTCCTGATCCTGGCGCGGGCGCTGAAAAGTCGCGAATTATAAGGGAAAAGGGGCGGCCGCCCCCTAGCCGCGGCGCATGGAGTCGAAGAACTCGGCGTTGGCCTTGGTGGCGCGCAGCTTGTCGATCAGGAATTCGGCCGCCTCGAGCTCGTCCATAGGGAAGAGCAGCTTTCTCAGCACCCAGATCTTCTGCAGCACGGGCTGGTCGATGAGCAGCTCCTCGCGCCGGGTGCCCGAGCGGTTGACGTTGATGGCCGGGTAAATGCGCTTTTCGTGCATCCGGCGGTCGAGGTGAACCTCCATGTTGCCGGTGCCCTTGAACTCCTCGTAGATCACGTCGTCCATGCGGCTGCCGGTGTCGATCAGCGCGGTGGCGATGATGGTGAGCGAGCCGCCTTCCTCGATGTTGCGCGCGGCGCCGAAGAAGCGCTTGGGCTTTTGCAGCGCATTCGCGTCCACGCCGCCGGTGAGCACCTTGCCGGACGCGGGCACCACGGTGTTGTAGGCGCGTGCGAGGCGTGTAATCGAGTCGAGCAGGATCACGACGTCCTTCTTGTGCTCGACCAGGCGCTTCGCCTTCTCGATCACCATCTCGGCCACCTGCACGTGGCGGGAGGCCGGCTCGTCGAAGGTGGACGCCACCACCTCGCCTCGCACGGTGCGGGACATCTCCGTCACTTCCTCCGGGCGCTCGTCGATGAGCAGCACGATGAGCGAGATGTCCGGGTAGTTCGAAGTCAGGGCGTGCGCGATGTGCTGCAGCATCACCGTCTTGCCCGCCTTGGGCGGGCTCACGATCAGGCCGCGCTGGCCTTTGCCGACCGGGGCCACGATGTCCAGCACGCGCCCGGTGAGGTTCTCCTCCGCCTTGATCTCGCGCTCGAGCTTGAACTGCTCGTCCGGATGCAGCGGCGTGAGGTTCTCGAACAGGATCTTGTTCTTGGCCGCCTCGGGCGGCTGGCCGTTGACCTTGTCGACCTTGACGAGCGCGAAGTAGCGCTCGCCGTCCTTCGGGGTTCGGATCTCGCCTTCGATGGAGTCGCCGGTGTGCAGGTTGAACCGGCGGATCTGCGACGGCGACACGTAGATGTCGTCGGTGCTCGCAAGATAGGAGGTCTCCGGCGAGCGCAGGAAGCCGAAGCCGTCGGGCAGCACTTCCAGCGTGCCGTCGCCGAAGATCGAGACGCCTTTCTTCGCCTGGCTCTTGAGCAGGGCGAAGATGAGGTCCTGCTTGCGCATGCGGCTCGCGTTCTCGATGCCGTTGGAAACGGCCATCTCGACCACCTGCGAGACGTGGTGCGCCTTCAGCTCCGACAGGTGCATGGGAATGGGCACCGGCCCGGCAGCGCTTTGCGCCGCCTCGGGGCCCGTGGGTGAACGGACTGCTTCCGGCTGTGCCGCTTGTGACCTGCTCATTCTCGGGAAATGCGCCGCGAATCGGCGCAGGGCAACCTTGTTGGGACTGCCCCGCCAGCGGACTCAGCCGTGGGGCGGGGCACTTACCGGGGCAAGCGTAAGAGCTTCAGATGTTGCTGTCAAGGAAGGCCGTGAGCTGCGATTTGGAGAGCGCGCCGACCCGCGTCGCTTCGACGTTGCCGTTCTTGAACAGCATGAGCGTCGGAATGCCGCGGATGCCGAAGCGCGCCGGCACCTGCTGGTTCTCGTCGACGTTGATCTTCGCGATTTTCAGGCGGCCTTCGTACTCCCGGGCCACCTCGTCCAGGATGGGAGCGATCGACTTGCACGGCCCGCACCACTCGGCCCAGTAATCCACCAGCACCGGGGTGTCGGACTTCAGCACCTCCGGCTCGAACGTTTCGTCGGTCACACGCTGGATTGCAGAACTCGGCATGGCTCCTCTAGGGTGGTTTCGGGGAAGGCCTTTATTATGGGGTCGCCCCGCCCCCTTCCCAAGGGGTGCCCGCCCGCGATGCTAAACTGTTGAATCCAATGACTTACGTCGTCACCGAGCGGTGCATCAAGTGCAAGTACACCGACTGCGTCGACGTGTGCCCGGTCGACTGCTTCCGCGAGGGGCCGAACATGCTCGTCATCGATCCGGACGAATGCATCGACTGCACCCTGTGCGTCCCCGAGTGCCCGGTGGAGGCGATTTTCGCCGAAGACGACGTGCCCGATGCGCAGAAGGACTTCATTGCGCTCAATCGCGACCTCGCGCGCGAGTGGAAGCCGATCATCGAGCGCAAGGCCGCACCCGCGGACGCCGACGAATGGGCGAAGGTCCACGATAAGCGCCATCTCCTGGAGAAGTAGTCCGCGCTGCCGTGCGCGCTTCGCAACGCAGCAAATTTTCGCAGCGCAATATCGTCAGCGAAGTCGCTGTGGTGAAGGCGATGACACGCGTTTTGAAGTATCACTCCTTGCGCGATCGTCATACTTTTGAAAGCTTGTTCCCGTACGCTCTGCGCTTGTTCAGCCGGAGGACCAGGATGGAAACAGGAAGGCTCGCGTTCACCGCCGTGTATCTCAAGTCCAACAGCGGCTACATCGGGTTCATCGAGGAATTGCCCGGCGTGAACTCGCATGGCCGCACCATCGAGGAGGCGCGCGAGACGCTGCAGAAGCTCGCCGCGGTCGTCTTCGACGAAGAGCGCCGCGGCGCCGAGGAGCTGATCGAAGGCAAGGACGTCGTCCGCGAATCGTTCTTCATTCCCATCCCGCGCGCCTGAGGGCCGCGCGCCCGAGAGAAGGGACAGTCGGTTTCGACTGTCCCTTCTGTTTTCCGGCCTTTTCTCTTCTTACTTCTGCTCGAGCACCCAGCGCACAAGAGCGGCGATCTCGGCCTCTGACAGCGCGGCGTTGGGCGGCATGGGCAGCGCGCCCCACGCCCCTTGGCCGCCGGCGCGGATCTTGGCGGCGAGCGTGCGCGACGCCTGCGGGTCGCCGGCGTAGCGGTGCGCCACTTCCCGGAACGACGGGCCCACAAGGCGGGCGTCCAGGGCGTGGCACCCAGTGCAGGCGTGCGCGTTCAGGAGTTTCTGGACCGGATCGTCGCCGCCGGCCGCGAGCGTGTCGGCTGACGGCGGCGGCGCCGACTTGTCCCGGTTGTAGTAGGTCGCGAGGTACGTAAGGATGACCTGCATTTCCCCCGCGTTGATCGGCGCGCCGCGCTCGATCATGTTCTTGATGGTGTCGGCCCACTCGCCGGCCGAGAGCTGCGCCCTCCGGATGTGCTGCAGCTCGTGGCAGATCTTGCACTTGTTCTCGGTGAGCGTCGAGCCCGGGCCCGAGATGAGCCGATCTTCCTGAGCGCCAGCACTTGCCGCGAGCAGCGCGGCGAACAGCCAGGCCTTACGCCTCAACCACGACCCCCACGCGGTGCCAGCCGTTCCAGAAATACCCGAGCGGGTTCCAGTAAGGCACGGCTGGCTGCGCGTTGCCCGCGTCGTCCCAGGCGCGCGCAAGAAAGGTCACGTAGCCAGGACGCTCCGGCTGATATTGGAAGGTGAAGGTGCGCCAGGCGTACTTGTCGCCCCGGCGCGCCAGCTCGGCGCGGCGCCAGCTTCTGCCCTCGTCGGTCGAAATCTCGACCCGGTCGATCGAGCCTTCGCTTACCCAGGCTTTGCCGCGCACCGTCACCGGCTGCTTCAGCAAAACCCGGGTGTTCGGCGCCGGCGAAGTGATCATGGATTTCACCGGCCAGGCTTCCGTGGACACCGAATCGGGCGGCATCTTGGTGCCGGGCTCAATGGCGTGGCGCGGGACGCGATAGCTGGAATCCATGTAGGTGCCCTTGAAGGGCGCGTCCAGCACCATGAGCGTGTGCAGCCACTTCGTGGACGCCGAGCCGACCCACCCCGGTACGACCAGGCGCAGCGGATACCCGTGAACGAAGGGCAGCGGCGCGTCATTCATTGACCACGCGATGAGGGTGTTCTCCTCCATCGCCTTGGAAAGCGGGATCGAGCGGATGACGGGCGCCGCCGTGGGCACCATGCCCGGATCGCCGCCTTGGCCGGCCACGTGCAGCGCGCCGGCGCGCACGCCGGCGGCATTCAGCACATCGCGCAGGCGCACGCCGCCCCAGCGCGGGCACCCCATGCCGCCGGTTTCGAGCCAAGGGGTACCGCTCGCCCGCGGCTGGTAGGCCGAGCGCCCGGAGCCGGCGCACTCGAGCATGCCCTGCAGGCTCACGGACCGGAAGGTCCTCGCCAGGTCGAACACGGAGAAGGAGAGCTCCCGCTCGACCAGACCCTTGATCGTGAGGCGGTGCGCATGCATGTCGATCGCCGGCGTAAGCAGGTTGTTGCGAATGAACATGCGGTGGCTCGGCGTGACGTCGAAGTCGTGCTCGTGGGCCGGCAGGCTGCCGGTGAGCGGCCGCTCCGAGTGCCATTGCATGGCCGGCACTTTCTCGGCCTTGACGAGCTCGTTCGGGATCGTGCCCGGCGGCGCCGCGGGCTGCGTGCCGGCCGACTGCGCGAGCGTCTCGCCGATGGCGGCGAGCGCGCTGGCGCCGGCCACGCCGGTCATCAGCTTGCGCCGGGTGATATCCGGTTTCCTGGACTCGTCCATCGTTCCTCCCCTCGTTTCTAGTTCGTTTCCGATGAGGCAGCATAGCCCGGCGCCGCGCGCGGGTCACGGGCCCGCCTGCTTATGGGGTCATCAGGAAAACTGGGTCAGCTGCCGTACGGGTCTTCACCTGTGGCCTTGCCGCGGAAGATGCGGTAGCTCCAGACGGTATACCCCAGGATGAAGGGCAGGACGACGGAGGTGCCGATGAGCACGAAGACGAGGGCGCTCGGGTGCGCCGCCGCCTCCCAGATGGTGAGCCGGTCGAGGACCACGAACGGGAACAGGCTGTAGGCGAGCCCGAGGAAGGCGAGGACGAAGATCGCCACCGCGCCGGCGAAGGGCTGCGTCTCAGAGCGGCCGAGCGATCGCCAGATCCACAGCCAGGCGCCCAGCGTTGCGAGCGGCAGCGCGGAAAGGTAGAGCAGGCGCGGGAAGGCGAACCACTTCTCGCGCACGGTTTCACTCACGAGTGGGGTCCCCAGGCTCACCAGCGCGACGCCGAGCGCCACCCACAGGAGCCCCCAGCGCGCCCACGCGATCGCCTTTTTCTGCAGCGCGCCGTCGGTGCGCAGCACGAGCCAGGTCGCGCCGAGCAGGACGTAGCCTCCGCACAGGCTTGCGCCCACCAGGAATGCGAAGAGCCAGTAGCCACCGCCGGCCTCGAAGCCGGTGATGTAGCGCCCCAGCATCACACCCTGCATGAAGCTCGCGAGGGTGGAGCCTGCCCAGAACAGCCAGTTCCAAAGCTCCCGGTGCCAGCCCTCGGCCTTGAGCCGCAGCTCGAAGGCCACGCCGCGGAAAACGAGCCCCACGAGCATCAATGCGACCGGGATGTAGAGCGCGCCCAGGATATCGCCGTGCGCCACCGGGAACGCGACGAGCAGCAGCCCGATGCCGAGCACGAGCCAGGTCTCGTTCGCGTCCCAGAACGGGCCGATCGAGGCGACCATGCGGTCCTGCTCCGGGCGCTCGGCGCCGGCCATGAGCATGCCCACGCCCAGGTCGTAGCCGTCGAGCACCACGTAGGCGAGGATCGCCGCGCCCATCAGCACGGTGAAGACCACCGGGAGCGTCTCGCTCATCGCGAGCCCTTCGCGGCGAGGTGCGTCAGGACCACCATGTAGGACACGAGCAGGACACCGTAGGTGAGCGCGTAGGCGGTGAGGCTCGCGCCGACCTGGGCGCCCGTCGCCGTGCCAACCGCATCGCGCGTGTAGAGGATGCCGGTCACGAGCCACGGCTGGCGCCCGATCTCGGTTGTCATCCAGCCCGCGATCACCGCGACCCAGCCGGAGAAGGTGAACCCCGCGAAGGTCCACAGAAGCCAGCGCGGCGTGGCCTGGCGGCGCAGCAGGAACGAGCCGGCCCACGCGAGCGCGAGCATGACCAGCCCCATGCCCACCATCACGCGAAAGGCAAAGAACACCGGCGCCACCGGCGGCACGTCTTCGCCGAATTCGGCGAGCCCGAGCACCTCGCCGTCCAGCGAATGCGTGAGGATCACCGAGAGCGCCCGGGGAATGGTGACCGCATAGCGGTTGGCCTGCGACGTCTCGTCCGGAATGCCGATGAGCGTGAGCGGCGCGCCGCGCTCGGTGTGCCACAGCGCCTCCATCGCCGCCACCTTCGCCGGCTGATACTTCAGCGTGTTGAGGCCGTGCAGGTCGCCGACCACGATCTGCACCGGCACCAGGATGGCGGCGAGGTGCGCGCCGTAGCGCAAGGTCTTCGCCGCCGAGGCATCGTGCGGCGCGTGCAGCAGGCGCCAGGCCGACAGACCCGCCACCAGGAAGGCCGCCGTGATGCCCGAAGCGAGCAGCATGTGCGTGAGCCGGTAGGGAAACGACGGGTTGAAAATGACCTGGAGCCAGCTCGCCGCGATGAGCTCGCCGTTGACCTCCATGTGGCCGGCCGGGGTGTGCATCCAGGAGTTGAGGGCGAGTATCCAGAACGCGGAGATGGTGGTGCCGAGCGCGACGATCACCGCCGACATCACGTGCACCCAGCCAGGCACCCGGTTCATGCCGAAAAGCATGACGCCAAGGAACGTCGCCTCCAGGAAAAACGCCGTGAGCACCTCGTAGGCGAGCAGCGGCCCGGCGATATTGCCGACGGTGTTCATGAAGCCGGGCCAGTTGGTGCCGAACTGGAAGCTCATCACCACCCCGGAGACCACCCCCATGCCGAAGGACAGCGCGAAGACCTTGACCCAGATCTTGTAGGTCGCGAGCCAGGCGGGGTCGCCGGTGAGCTGGTAGCGCACGCGGAAGTGCACCAGGACCCAGGCAAGCCCGATGGTGATGGCCGGAAAGAGGATGTGAAACCCGATGTTCAATCCGAACTGAACACGCGCGAGGAGCAGCGCCTCTTCCATGGGACGAATCTTGCCGCAATCGCAGGTAGGATTCACCCATGGTGAGCTCCGAGCGGGAACGCGAATATCGAGAGCGCGGGTTCTGGCGCGATGACGATACGCTCGCGCGCTGGCTCGCGCGCCATGCCACCGAGCGCCCGCAGGCGCCAGCGCTCGTCGCCGGCGGCGAGCGTGTCGCCTGGGCCGCGCTGGCCGAGCGGGTGCATCGGGCGGCGGGCGCGCTCGCCCGCCGCGGCATCGTCGCGGGCGATGTGGTGGCGGTGCAGCTGCCCAATGTGGCCGAGTTCGTCGTCGCCTACCTCGCGGTGACGAGGCTTGGCGGCGTGTTCTGCGCCCTGCACATGCCCTACCGCGGCGCCGAAGTCGAAGCGCTGATGCGCCACAGCGGCGCCCGGCTCGCCATCGTTCTTCCGGAAGCGAAGCCGATGTTCGGCGGCAAGGGCATCGCGTTCGGCGAGCTCGATGCCGGCACCGATGCGTTCGACGGGCGGCAGCCTGCCGCGAGCGAACCGTTCCTGCTTCTTTACACCTCCGGCACGACGGCGGCGCCGAAGGGCGTGTTGCATCCCTATCGCACGATGCTCGGCAACGCGCGCCTGGGCGCGGCCGAGCACTGCCTGAGCGAGAGCGACCGCGTCCTGTGCGCCGCCCCCTTTTCGCACTTGTACGGCCTGTATTCGCTGCACTGCGCCTGGGCCGTCGGTGCGTGCACGGTGCTTCTTCCCGCCTTCAAGCCCGAGGCGCTTGCCGCCGCGGTCGAGCAACACCGCCCAAGCGCGCTGTGGACGGCGCCCGCGCACGTCGCCGCGTGCCTCGCGGCCGGGCTCTTCGAGCGCCACGACTGGTCGTCGCTGCGGCTGCTCATCGTGTCCGGTTCCATGGCGCCGCCGCCGCTGGTGCGAGAGCTCGCCGCGAAGCTGCCGCGGTGCGCCGTCACGCAGCTCTGGGGCATGACGGAGCTTCAAGCGGGGCTTTACACCCGCCCGTCCGATCCCCCCGAGCGCTCGGCGACGAGCGCCGGGCGGCCGAGCCCCGGCACCGAGGTTCGCCTGGGGCCCGACGGGGAGCTGCAGGTGCGCGGCCCACTGCTGTTCTCCGGCTACCTTGCGAACCCCGAGGAAACCGCGCGCGCGTTCACCGACGACGGGTGGTTCCGCAGCGGCGACCTCGCCGAGCAGGACGGCGAATATTTCACCATCACCGGCCGAAGCAAGGACCTCATCAATCGTGGCGGCGTGAAGTTCAACCCGGCGGAAGTGGAAATGCTGCTGGATGCGCATCCGAAGATCCTGCAGTCCGCGCTCGTGCCCATGCCGGATCCCGTGCTGGGGGAGCGCGCCTGCGCTTTCGTGGTGCTGCGAAACCCCGGCGACGCGCTCACGCTGGAGGAGCTCGCCGCGTATCTCCTCGGCCGGAACATCGCCAAGAACAAGCTGCCCGAGCGCCTGGTCCTGGTGCCCGAGATGCCGCTCACCCCCACGCGCAAGGTCATCAAGGGGCGGCTCAAGCTGCCTTGACACCCGGCGGGGGCGTCTGGCAGGGGTAGGATGGCGCCATGACGTTTTCTGCCCGCCGCGTCGCCGTCCTGGGCGGCGCCCGCACCCCCTTTGCCCGCGCCCACACCGCGTACCGGGAAGCCGGCAACCAGGAGATGCTCACCGCCGCGCTGCGCGCTCTCGTCGACCGGTTCTCGCTCGCCGGGGAGCGGATGGGCGAGGTGGCGGCGGGCGCGGTCATCAAGCATTCGCGCGACTGGAACCTCGCGCGGGAGGCGACGCTCGGCAGCGGCCTCGACCCGCAGACCCCCGCCTACGATGTGCAGCGGGCCTGCGGCACGAGCCTCACGGCGGCGGTACAGGTGGCGCACCGCATCGCCGCCGGCGAGATCGACTGCGGGATCGCCGGCGGCGTGGACTCGGCGAGCGACATCCCGCTCACCTACGGGCCGCAGCTGCAGCGCATCGTGCTCACGAGCGCCCACGGCCGCTCCCTCCTGGGCAGGCTCAGTCCCTGGCTGAAGGCGCGTCCGTCACATTTCAGGCCTTCGGCCCCCGGCATCGCGGAGCCGCGCACGGGGCTGTCGATGGGCGAGCACTGCGAAGCGATGGCGAAGGAGTGGCAGATCCCCCGAGCGGCGCAGGACGAGCTCGCGCTCGCGAGCCATCGCAACGCGGCGGCGGCGTGGGAGCGCGGGTTTTTCGACGGCCTCGTGCATCCCTTTCACGGCCTCGGGCGCGACAACAACGTGCGTGCCGACACGTCGCTCGAAAAGCTGGCCACGCTGCGCACCGCCTTCGATCGCAGCCCGGCCGCCACGCTCACCGCCGGCAACAGCTCGCCGCTCACCGACGGCGCCGCCTGCGTGCTGCTGGCCACCGAGCAGTGGGCGCGCACGCGGGGAATTCCGGTGCAGTGCTTCCTCGCCGACGCCGAGTCGGCGGCGGTCGATTTCGTCGGCCTGGCGGGGCCGAAGGAGGGCATGCTCATGGCGCCGGCCTATGCCGTGCCGAGGATGCTCGAGCGCGCCGGACTTTCGCTGCAGGACTTCGACGTGTATGAAATCCACGAAGCCTTCGCGGCGCAGGTGCTGTGCACGCTGAAGGCGTGGGAGTCGGACGACTATTGCCGGGGCCGCCTCGGCCGCGCGCAGGCCTTGGGCCCGATCGACCGCGCCAGGCTCAATCCCACGGGCTCGAGCGTCGCGATCGGACATCCCTTCGCCGCCACCGGAGCGCGGATCCTCGCGACCGCCGCCCAGCAGCTGGCCGAGCGCGGCGCCGGACGCGCCCTCGTGTCCATCTGCGCCGCCGGCGGAATGGGCGTGACCGCGATCCTCGAGCGCTAGGCGTTACTGCGGCTCGATCCTGGCGAGCTCGATGTAGCTTTTCCAGCGCGCCGCATCGCTCTTCAGGAGCGCGCTCATCTGCTCCGGCGAGCCGGGAAACGGATCGAACGCCGTGCGCGCAAGGAACTGCCGGGTATCCTGCTCTTCGGTGATCTGGTTGATCCAGCCCGCGAGCCGGTCGATGACCGGCTTTGGCGTGCCTGCCGGCACGACGACGCCCCACCACGGCGTGACGTCGTTCTTGCCGTAGCCGAGCTCCCCGAGGGTGGGAACGTCGGGGAAGGCGACCGAGCGCCGGGCCGCGGTGGCGGCGAGCACGCGCACGCGGCCGCCCTTGACCTGTCCGGCCGCCCAGGTGGCATCGTAGGAGAGGAAATCCACGCTGCCCTGGAGGAGGTCGGTGAGCGCCTGGGTGTTCTGCTTGTAGGGGGCATAGGTGGTGCTGAGCCCCGCCGCCTGCTTGAAGAGCTCCGCCGCGATCACGCCGGTGTTGTTGCTCGTGCCGTAGAAACCGTGGTTGGGGCGCTTCTTGAGGTGCGCGACGAGCTCATCGACCGTGTTGATGGGGCGCGACGCGTCGACCATGAGCACGAACGACAGCGACGCGATGGTCGTCACCGCGGCGAAATCCCGGCTCGTGTCGAACGGCAGGTTCCTGAAGAGATACGGCGCCGCCGCAATGGTCGAGCTCGCGGGCGTGATCATGATGGTGTGCCCATCGGGCTTGGCGCGCGCGAGCTCGCCCGTGGCAAGCGCGCCGTTCGCGCCGGGCCGGTTGTCCACGATCACCGGCCGGCCGGCGAGCTTGGCCAGCTTGTCGCTGTAGAAGCGAACGATGATGTCGGCGCCCGAGCCGGGCGCGAAGTTGCAGATGGAGCGGATGTCGCGCGCGGGGAATTCCTGGGCCAAAGCCGGTCCGCAGACCGCCGTCAGGGTGAAAGCGGCCGCGCAGATGAGCGTTCTCATTTCTCTTCCTCCTTGGCACGCCCAGTGTAGCTAAACTCGCCCACGCGATGCTGCCCAAGCCGGAACTTTTCTCCCGCCTCGCCGAAGGCCACGCCGCGGACCTCACCGTGGTCACACCCAACCGGCGGCTGGCGCAGGCGCTGACCGGTGAATTCGATGCGTTTCAGCTCGGCAACGGCCGCGCCGTGTGGGAAGCGCCCGACATCCTCCCGCTCGGCGCGTTCATCGAGCGCCTGTGGGAAGAGGCGCTCTACGGCGATGCCGGCGGCGACGTGCCGCTCCTGCTCTCGGCGGCCCAGGAGCAGCACCTCTGGGAGGAGCTCCTCGCCGACAGCGGACTCCTCTCCATTCCGAGCGCCGCCGCCCAGTGCCGCGACGCCTGGCGCCTGCGCCACGCCTGGCGCATCCCGGCGGGCGGCGGCGGCGAGGACGCCGCGGCGTTCCTCGCGTGGAGCGCGCAGTACGAGGCGCGCACGCGCGGGGAGATCGATGCGGCGCGCCTTCCGGATTTTCTGCCAGGTGTTCTGGATGCGTTGCGAAAACCGAAGCACCTCGTGGCGTACGCGTTCGACATCGTCCCCCCGCAGACCCAGGCGTTCCTCGAGCGCTTCCCGCTCGTCCATTGCAAGCCCGAGCCGGTGATGGCCCGAGCGCACAAGCAGCCCTTTCGCTCCGCCCGCGAGGAGCTCGAGACCGCGGCCGCCTGGGCGCGCGCGCGGCTGGAGGAGGGGCACACGCGCATCGGCGTGGTCGTGCCCGACCTCGCGCGGGGCCGGAAGGAGGTGGTGCGCGTCTTCTCGCGCGTGATGCAGCCGGACTACCTCCTGCCCGGCGCGACGAAGCACTCGATGCCGTTCAACGTCTCGCTCGGCGAGCCGCTCGCCGATTACCCCCTGGTCGAGGCCGCGCTCGCGCTGATCGAGCTCTCGTTCCGCGAGCTGGAGTTTCCGCGCGTGAGCCGCCTCGTGCGCTCGCCGTTCCTCGGCGGCGCCGAGTCCGAGATGACCCAGCGCGCGCGCCTGGACGCGCGGCTGCGCAGGACACTCTCGGCGACGGTGTCGCTGCCCAAGTTGATTGCGTCGGTCGAGCACGCCCCGCGGCTGCGCTCGCTTCTGGAGAGGATGTTTCTTGAATCAAGAAAACCCCTTTCGAAGGAATCTCCCGGTGTATGGGCCCGCCACTTCTCGGCGCTGCTCGAGGCGTCCGGCTTCCCGGGCGAGCGCTCGCTCGACACCGCCGAGTTCCAGACGCGCGCCAAGTGGCACGAGGCGCTCGGCGAGCTGGCCAGGCTCGAGCGCGTCGCGAAGCCGCAATCGATCGGCGAGGCGTGGCACGCGCTGCGCCATCTCTGTCGCGATACGCTTTTTCAGCCCGAGTCGGCCGATGCGCCGATCCAGATCCTCGGCGTGCTCGAGTCCGCGGGCCTGCGCTTCGACTGCCTGTGGGTGAGCGGCCTCACCGACGAGGCCTGGCCGATGGAAGCGCGCCCGAACCCCTTCATCCCGGTGGCGCTGCAAAAGAAGGCGGGCGTGCCGCAGGCGAGCGCCGAAGCTTCGGCCGCGCTCGACCGCCGCCTGACCGGCGAGTGGCTGCACGCCGCCGCCGAAGTCGTGCTTTCCTATCCTGTCGCCGAAGCCGACCGCACGCGTTGCCCCAGCCCCCTCATTGCGCACATCCGGGAGGGCAGCCTGGCCGTGCCGTCGTATCCGCGTTACCGCGACCTCATCTTCGCCCGAAAGAACATGCTCGAGGCCGAGGACGGGCGCGGCCCCGCCGCGGCGCCGGGCCCGGTGCGCGGCGGCACGCGGGTGCTCGCCGATCAGGCGGCGTGCCCGTTCCGCGCCTTTGCGCGCTGGCGCCTCGGCGCCGAGCCGCTCGAGACGCCGCCGTCCGGTCCCGACGCGCGCGAGCGAGGGAAGCTGCTGCACGCGCTGATGAAGGAAATCTGGGCGCAGCTCAAGGACAGCGCCGCGCTGCGCACGCAGAACCTCGTGCCGGTCATCCAGCGCGCGGCCGACGCTGCAGTGAAGCAGGCCGGCCTGGAAGGCCGCTTTGCCGAGCTCGAGCGCGCGCGGCTCGCGCAGCTCGCCGACGAATGGCTCGATCTGGAGAAAGGCCGCGACGACTTCGAAGCCATCGCGCTCGAGCAGTCGCGCACCATCCGCGTCGCCGGCCTCGAGCTCGCGTCCCGCATCGACCGCATGGACCGCCTGCCGGACGGCGGCCATGTCCTCATCGACTACAAGACCGGCGCGGGCAGCCTGACGCCGAAGCAGTGGGAGGGCCCGCGCCCCGACGATCCGCAGCTTCCCCTGTATGCCGCGACCGCCTCGGAGGAACTCGCCGGCGTGGCGTTCGCGAAGCTGCGCCCCGGCGACATGCGCTTCATGGGCTTCGCGAAGCACAAGGGCATCGTTCCGGGCCTGAAGCCGGCGCTCGACTGGCCCTCGCTGCTCGCCGCGTGGAGAAGGGACGCCGACGCGTTGGGCGCGGCGTTCGCCGGCGGCGAGGCTGCCATCGATCCCAAGCACGACCTCAAGACCTGCGAGCGCTGCGACCTGCAGACGCTGTGCCGCGTGTACGAGAAGTTCAGCGCCCTGGCCGCGCTCGACGAGGACGGCGCTTGACCCGCGACAACCGGGCGCTAGACCGGGTACCCCTTCGCCTGCCGCGCGTGCCCGTCGAAGAGATCGAGCATCCGCTCGCGCCACGCATGCAACGGATCTTGCTCCTCGAGCAGGCGAAGCGGCGACACCGAGCGTGCCCATTGGAACACGCCGAACACGATGTAGTCAGCGAATCCCGGCCCTTTACCCGAGAAAAACATGTTCTGCGCCAGCACCGGCCGCAGCGGCTCGAGCGCCTTGGTGAACTCACCGAGCCACTTCTGCCGCTCGGCGCCGACGTCCTCCAGCCGGCCGCCGAGCCGCTTTTCGCGCGTCTCGCGGAAGTACGCCTTGTCGTTGTCATGGACGTGGCCGTAAAGGTCCATGATGATCGCGCGCAGCAGCGGCGCGTGCAGCGAGCCGATGGTCCAGTGGTTCAGGAAGAGCGTGAGCGCGCGCGACTCCACGCCCTGGAACAACCCCGGCCGGCTCGGATAGGCCTCGTCGAGGTACACCGCGATGTCCCACGAGTCGGCCACCGGTCGGCCGCCGTCGACGATCACCGGCACGGCGGCTGCGCCGAAGGGCGCGATCTTGTCCTTCTCCGTGTAGCGCCACGGAATCGCCTCGTAGGCGAGGCCCTTGTGGATCAGCGCCATCTTGATGCGCCAGCAGTAGGGCGAAAAGCGCCGGTCGTCTTCGGCGCCGGCGAGGTCGTAGAGCTGGATGGCCACTTTGAGTTTCCTGGAAGAGCGCTCAGCGCCGGATCATGCGGCAATGTCGATGTATTCGACCCTGCTGCTCGGCTCGGGAACCTCAAGGCCGTCGGCGCGCAGCCCTTCCACATGGAATGCGATCGCTTCCCGAATCGCCCGCTCCGTTTCCTCGACCGTCGCGCCGGTGGCGACGCAGCCGGGCAGATCCGGCACGTAGGCCGCGTAGTTATTCTCCGCTTTCTCGATGACGACTGCGTAGCGCATGTGGATGCCTATCGTTTCAGACCAGCTTGCTTAAGGATACTGTTTAACGTCCCGGCAGGTAAGTCGTCGCTCGGTTTTCCGGCAACAGTGACCCGCCCCGCTTTGACGGGAGTCAAGAACCTCTTGCACCTTCATTCGGCTTTCGCTCCCCTGCGAGATACAACGGGCAAAGCGGCTGACGGTTGACTATGTCTGATCTCCCGCTTCCCGATTCGGACGATCGCAGCCGCGCGCTCGACCCCACGCGCTCCTTCATCGTCCAGGCGCCGGCCGGCTCGGGCAAGACCGAGCTGCTGGTGCGCCGCTACGTGCGCCTCCTCGCGACGGTGCAGCAACCCGAGGAGATCCTCGCCATCACCTTCACCATCAAGGCCGCCGCCGAGATGCGCCAGCGGGTGCTCGCGAAGCTGCCGAACGCGCGCGACGTCGGCCACCGCCTGCGCATCCAGACCATCGACGCGCTGTGCGCCTCGCTCACCGCGCGCATGCCGGTGACCTCGCGCTTCGGCGCGCAGCCGCAGCTCGTCGAGGACGCCACCGCCCACTACCGCGAAGCCGCCCTTCGCACGCTCGGCGATCTGAATCCCTGGGTGGAGCGGCTGCTCGGCCATCTGGACAACAACGTCGCGGCCGCCGGCGGCCTCCTCGCCACCATGCTCGCGCGGCGCGACCAGTGGCTGCGCAAGACCGGCAACCCGCCCAGCCGCGAGGAGCTCGAAAAGAACCTGGCGCTCGAGCGCACCCGGCTGCTGGAGGCCGCCCGCGCGCTCGACCCTCGCGCCTCGGAGGAGTTCGCCGCCGAAGTGCTGACGAAAGAAGGCACGTGGCGAAAGCGCTCCGCCACGGCCCAGGCGCTCGCCGGCAACGAGCCGCTGCGCCTTGCGCTGTGCAAGCTCCTCGCGGCTCCGCCGGCCGAGTACACCGACTACCAGTGGGAAGTACTCGAGGCGATGATGAAGCTTCTGCCACGCGCCGCGGCGCACCTCGAGGTGGTGTTCGGCGAGCGCCGCGAGGCCGACTTCACCGAGGTCGCGCAAGGCGCGCTGCGGGCGCTCGGCACGCCCGACGCCCCGACCGACCTGCTCCTCGCCTTCGACTACCGCGTGAAGCACATCCTGGTCGACGAGTTCCAGGACACCTCCATCTCGCAATGGGAGCTCCTGTCGTTGCTGACGAGCGAGTGGACCCCGGGGGAGGGCCGCACCCTCTTCCTCGTCGGCGATCCGATGCAGTCCATCTACCGCTTCCGCGAAGCCGAGGTCGCGCTTTTCCTGCGCGCGCGCAGCCACGGCCTGGGCAACGTGGCGCTCGAGCCTTTGTTCTTGTCCACCAACCGGCGCTCGCAGGCCGGGCTCATCGAGTTCTTCAACGCCGCCTTCTCGCAGATCTTCCCCCAGGCGGCCGACGAGGCGTCCGGCGCCGTCGCCTACTTCCCCGCCGCACCGCACCCCGAGAAGGCGCGGCTCCCCGGCGAGGCCGTCACCTGGCACGCGCTTGCCGACCGGGCCGCCGAAGCCGAGCGGGTCGTCGAGCTGGTGAGAAAAGCGAAAGACCGCACCGCCATCCTCGTGCGCAGCCGCGACGCGCTCGCCGCCATCGTCCCCGCGCTGAAAAAGGAAGGCATTCGCTTCCGCGCCATCGAGATCGAGCACTTGGGCGAAAAGCAGGTCGTGCAGGACCTCTACGCCCTGACGCGCGCGCTCTCGCACCTCGCCGACCGTATCGCCTGGCTCTCCATCCTGCGCGCGCCCTGGTGCGGCCTAACCCTATCCGAGCTCCACGCCATCACCGGCGCCGAGCGCTTCGCCACCCTCTGGGAGCTGATTCAGGAAAACAAAAATCTCCAACGTTTCCGGGACATCGTTGCCCCCGCGATCGCCAACCGCGCGCGCGGCACCCTGCGCAGCCGGGTCGAAGGCGTCTGGCTCGCCCTGGGCGGCCCCGCGTGCGTGGAAAACGAAACCGACCTCGAGGACGCCGAGATCTTCCTCGACACCCTCGAGCGCCTCGAGCACGCAGGGGAGCTCGACGACCCCGCTGCCCTCGAACAAGCCCTGCAGAAGCTCTACGCGCTTCCCGACATGGAAGCGACCGACGACGACCTGCAGATCATGACCATCCACAAGGCCAAGGGCCTCGAGTTCGGCACCGTCATCGTCCCCGCCCTCGACAAAGTGACCGGCCGCATCGACTCGCCGCTCTTCCTGTGGCGTGAGCGCGCCTTCGGCGGCGGCCTGCTCCTCGCCCCGATCAAGGAAACCGGCGCCGACGACGACCCCGCCTACCGCTACCTCCGCGACCTCGATCTCGAAGCCGACGACCTCGAATCGTCGCGCCTCCTCTACGTCGCCGCCACCCGCGCCAAGCACCGCCTGCACCTCCTCGCCTGTACCGAGTGCGACGACGACGGCACCGTCAAGCCTCCCGCCTCGCGCTCGCTCCTCGCCCGCGCCTGGCCCGTCGCCGAACCCCACTTCGCCGCCCAGGTCCCCC
>DATLGR010000347.1:0-2279 GCA_035540415.1 Burkholderiales bacterium
ACCACGTGAACCCTTTCTCGGTGACTCACGCCGATCCGGCGCGCATCATCATCTCCAACGTCGCCGGCGAAGGCGCGCACCACCTGCTCGTCAACTGGACCAGCATTTTCGACGCCGAGCCGCTGTGGTTGCGCGCCGAAGCCGAGCGCTGCGGCGTGAAGAACGGCTACGAGCGCCCCGAGCAGCTCGGCCCCGACCGCTGGGCGGCGCTGATCGCCGCACGCGGGCTGCACGCCGGACCGTGCCTCGTGGTGAACGCGGGCACCGCGACCACGGTGGACATGCTGAGCGCCGACGGCAGCTTCCTCGGCGGCGCGATCCTGCCCGGCGTCGAGCTGATGCGCTTCGTGCTGCACGAGCACACCGGACGGCTGCCGATCCAGGAAGGCGCCTTCCGGCCGGCGCCGCGCAACACCTTCGATGCGATCGAGAGCGGGTGCCGGCATGCGCAGGCCGGCGCGGTGGAGCGCATGTATCGCGTCTTCCGCGAGCTCGAGCTGAACCCGTTGTGCATCGTCTCGGGCGGGGCGGGCCGAGCGCTGGTGGACCAGCTCGCCATGCCGCGCCGCTACGTCGAAAATCTCGTGCTCGACGGCCTGGCCATCATCGCGGCGCCCGAGCGCGCCACGCTGCGATGAGGACCGTCGTGCTGCTGCTGGTGCTCGCGAACGTCGCCTTCTTCGCCTGGTCGCGGCATGTCGGGTCGCCGGCGCCCGGCGGCGGCGCCGACGTGCGCAAGCACGAGCCCGAGCGCCTGCCGATCGTGCGCCCCCCGGAGCGCACGGCCGCGCCGCCGCAAAGCGCGGCCGCCGCCTGCCTCGAATGGGGCGCCTTCTCGCTTGCCGAGCGCGCCCGCGCCGAGAAGGCGCTGGAGCCGCTCGCGCTCGGCGAGCGCCTGGAGCAGCGCCGCAGCGAAGAGCTCGCCGGCTGGTGGGTCTACATCCCGCCGCAGGGCAGCCGCCAGGCGGCGCTGCGCAAGGCCGCCGAGCTGAAGGCGCTCGGCGTACAGGACTATTTCATCATCGGCGACGAGGGCGACGAGCGCTGGGCGTTGTCGCTGGGCATCTTCCGCACCGTGGAGGCGGCACAGTCGCGCCTCGCCGGACTCCAGGCCCGGGGCGTCCGCAGCGCCGCCATGGGGGCACGCGACACGGTGGTGCCGAAGATCTGGCTGCAGGTCAAAAGCGCGGACCCGGCGCTCCAGGCACGGCTGGCCGGCATCGCGAAGCAGATCGAGGGCAGCGAGCTTCGACCCTGCCCGGAGCGCTAACCGATGGGATGGGCGCCGCCGGCGACGTGCTTCGCCACCAGCGCGAGAAGCCGGTCGGAACGTACCGGCTTGGTGATGTACCCCACGGCGCCGAGCGCCTTGCTGCGGTGGTCGCCCTCCTCCAGCGAAGTGAGGAAAATCACCGGGATGTCCGGCAGCGTCTTGTCCGCCTTCAGCGCGGCGACGAACTCGAAGCCATCCATGTGCGGCATGTTGACGTCGGAGATGATGAGGTCCGGCACCTCGCGCAGCACCGCATAGCCCGCAGCGATGGCGTCCTCGGCAAGGCGCACCTCATAGCCCGCAGCGCTCAGGTGCAGGCGCAAGAGCTGCCGGATGTTTTCGTCGTCGTCCACGACAAGAATGGTGGCGGCCATCGATCGCGCTCCGACGAATTCTAGCCTTCGGTGCTGGTGCGCGGACTCGAACCGCGGACCTACTGATTACGAATCAGTTGCTCTACCAGCTGAGCTACACCAGCGTGCTGCGGAGCGGCGATTATACGACGCCCGCTCCCGGGACCGCCCCGCCGTGACGTAGTTCACCCGCACCATGCCGCTCGGAGCGGCTTTCCCGCCGCTGGTCGACGCGCGTTGCGCCCGGGGGAGGCTTGCGCCAGCATCGAGCGACAAGAAAAGGGAGGTGGCCTCATGCGGGTGGCAAGGGGATTCACGCTGATCGAGCTCATGATCGTGGTGGCGGTCATCGCCTTGCTGGCCACGATCGCCTATCCCTCCTACAACAATTACCTCGCGCGCGCGCGCCGCGCGGATGCCCAGCAGTTCATCGTGCAGATGGACAGCCGGCAGAAGCAGATCCTGATCGAGCAGCGCGCCTACGCCACGGCGCCCAATGCGCTCAACGTGGCCTCCTCGGGGTGGACGTGCACGGCGGCAAGTTGCACCAACGCCTTCTACACCGTCACGTTCAACCCGGCCGTGGACAATGCCGCCACGCCGCCGAGCTACACCATCTGCGCCGTGCCCGCCGGCACGCAGGCGAGCGACGG
>DATLGR010000348.1:0-2581 GCA_035540415.1 Burkholderiales bacterium
CGTCCCCCACGATCGCGCACCAGGTGGGCGGGCTCGCCGTGGCTCGCGGTGCCGGCGGCGAGCGCGATGCGGGCGCGGTCGCGGCTCCGGACCTCGAGGTGGCTCGCGTCCGCGAGCGGATCCGCCAGCGCGGGGGCGGCCACCAGCACGCGCCGGCGCATCGGCAGCAGGTCGACGGCGCCCCAAAGCGTCCACCAGCGCCCGTGCCACGCCCTGGTGAGCGCCGAAGGGGCGCCGTAGCGCGCATGCGCCTGCAGCAGCCGCACCAGGCCGTCGATCCAGGCGTGCGCGGGGCCGTCCACGGCGTTGGTCAGCACCGAGAGCGCGAGCCCTTGCCGCGGCAGCACGCAGGTGCGCGTGATGTAGCCCTGCAGGCCGCCGGAGTGGCCGAACCAGGGCCAGCCGTCGAGCTCGCCGCTCATGAGGCCGAGCCCGTACCAGCGCGCGAAGCGCGAGTGCGGATCGCGCAGCCGCCGCCGGAGCATGGCGCGCCGGCTGCGCGCCGACAGCAGGCTCGGCCGCGCGCCGGGCGCGAGAAGGGCGAAGAACCGCGCGAGATCCGCCGCGGTGCTCACGACACCGCCCCCCGGCGCAATGGCGCCGGTCGAATACGCGCCGGGGATCACCAGGCGGCGGCCCACGGGAAGCCGGGCGCTGTGGCCGCTCGCGAGCGGCACGCCGCGGGGCGGCGGGCCGTCCGCGAGGGTGTGCGCGAGCCCCGCGGCCTCGACCACCTCGCGCTGCATCCACGAGCGCCACGGCTCTGCGGTCACCGCCTCCATCACGAGGCCGAGCAGCGCATAGCCATGGTTGGAATACTTGAAGCGCGTGCCGGGCGCGAGGACCGGCGGCTTCGCCAGCTCGGCCTTCAGCTCCGCGGCATCGATGAAGGGGCGCTCGTCCACGAAGTAGCGCGCATCGGCGCCGTCGCGCGACAGTCCCGCGCCATGCGACAGGAGCTGGGCGAGCGTCGCGCGCGCCACGCGAGGATGCAGATCGTCGACGTAACGCCCGGCGCGATGGCCGAGCGCAAGCCGCCGCTGCTCGGCGAGCTTGAGAATCCCGGCCGCGGTGAACGTCTTGGTGTGCGAAGCGGCGCGAAAGCGGTGACGCGGCGTGAGCGGCGTGCCGCGCGCGAGGTCGGCGCGGCCGAACGCCTGCTCGAGCACGATGCGGCCGTGGTGGGCAATGGCGAGCGCGCAGCCGGGCTGCTCGTGCAGCCTCATCTGCAGCTCGATCCAGCGGGGCAGGTAGTCGAGCGCCGCGTGCAGCCACGCGGGCCGTGCGGCTACGGCCAGAGCGGCAGTCCCGTGAGGCCCGCGGTCTCGGGCTGGCCGGTCATGAGGTTCGCGTTCTGCACCGCCTGCGCGGAGGCGCCCTTGCCGAGGTTGTCGATCGCGGCCACCGCCACCACGAGCCCGGTGCGCGCGTTGACGGCATAGGACAGGAACGCGAGGTTGGAGCCCGTGGCCCAGCCGGTATGCGCGCTGCGGCCCTTCTCGAGCGGCACGAGGCGAACGAACGGCTCGGCGCCGTAGCATGCGCGCGCGGCTTCGTAGAGCTGCTCGGCGCGCGCCGCGCCGCGCGGGCGCGCATAGCAGGTGGCGAGGATGCCGCGCGTCATGGGCACGAGGTGCGGCGTGAAGGCAACCGTGGCCGGCGCGCCGGCGACGAGGGCGAGCGCTTTCTCCATCTCCGGCACGTGCGGGTGCGACTCCAGCCCGTACGCGAAGAGATCCTCGTTCGTCTCGACGTAGCCGAAGTCGCCCACGCTGCCGCGCCCGGTGCCGGTGACGCCGCTCTTCGCATCGATGGCGATGCCCTGCGGCTCGACCAGCCCGGCCTGCAGCAGCGGCGCGAGCGCGAGCAACGCCGCCGCCGGGTAGCAGCCGGGGTTGGCGAGGCGCGATGCGCCGCGGATGCGGCCGCGCTGCCCCGGCAGCTCGGTGAGCCCGTACGTCCAGCCCTCGACGAAGCGGTGGTCGCCGCCCACGTCGACGACGCGCACGGCAGAATCGATCCGCGCCAGCGGCTCGCGCGACTTGCCGGTCGGGAGCGACGCGAACAGGAGCTCGATGCCCGCCACTTCCTCGGGCACGAAGCGCCGGATCTCGAGCCGGCCCGCCGGGTGCCCGGCGAGCGCCGGAAAGCGCTGTGCGAGCCTCTGGCCGGCGCTCGACTCGCCGGCGACGTACGCCAGCTCGAAAGCCGGATGCCCCATGCACAGCCGCAGCAGCTCGCTGCCGCCGTAGCCGCTCACCCCCACGATGCCGATCTTCATGCCGATGCCTCGCTCAGGACGACGACCCTGGAATCGTCGCGATTTCCCCACTCGGCCCAGGAGCCGACATAGTTGCGCACGCGCGGATAGCCCAGGGACTTCAGCGCGAGCAAGGTGTTCGCCGAACGGTAGCCGCCGTGGCACACGGCGATGATGCTGCGCGCATCGAGGTGCTCGCGCCAGAACACGTGCACCGCGCCGGGAATGGTGCCCGCGCGGCGCGTGCCGTCTGGCTGCTCGCGGTGCTCGGGCATCCGGATGTCCGCCTGCTCGACGGGGGCACCCAGGCGTGGCGCGCGG
>DATLGR010000349.1:0-5103 GCA_035540415.1 Burkholderiales bacterium
CGCCGCGGCCGCCGCGGCGAGGCGAAAAGACGTCTTCACGATCGAGTCCTCCTCCAAAGGATCAGGCGTGAAGTTTACGCCCGAGGCTCAGTCCACGGTGATGCCGAGCTTGCGGATGAGCGGCACCCAGAAGGCCTGGTCCGAGCGGATCTGCTGGGCCATCTGCTCCGAGGTGGTTGGCAGCACCTCCATGCCGACGTCCGTGAGGCGCTTTTGCACGTCGGGGTGGGCGAGCGTCTTCTGCAGCTCCGCGCTCAGCCGCTCGACGATGTCGCGCGGGGTGCCCGCGGGCACCGCAATCCCCTGCCAGAAGAACACCTCGAAGTCCGGGAACCCCACCTCGGCAAAGGTGGGTACCTCGGGGAGCGCGGCGAGCCGCTGCTTCGCGGCCACCGCCAGCGCGCGCACCTTGCCGCCGGCGAGCGCGCCGCGCGCCGCCGAGATGTCGGCGAAGCCCATGATGATGCGCTCGCTCATCAGCTCCTGCATCACCGCGGCCGTGCCTTTGAACGGGATGTTGACGACTTCGATCCCGGCGCGCTGCTTGAGGAGCTCGGCGGCGAGGTGATGCGCGGTGCCGCTGCCATTGGAGGCGTTGTTGAGCTTCCCGGGGTTGCGCCGCGCGAGCTCGACCAGCTCCGCGACCGACTTCGGCCCCGAGGGACCGGTGAGCAGGATCATGTAGCCGCGCACGATCATGCCGACCGGGATGAAGTCGCGGTTCGGGTCGTAGGGCAGCTTCTTGTAGACGCCCAGGTGGTATACGAACGTGCCGTTGTCGGCCATGAAGAGGGTGTAGCCGTCGGGCGTCGAGCGCGCCGCGGCCTCGGCGCCGATGATGGCCGCCGCGCCCGGCCGGTTCTCGATCACGATGGGCTGGCCGAGCTGCGCCGACAGATTGTGCGCCACGGTGCGCGCGATGAACTCGGTGCCGCCGCCGGGCGGATAGCCGAGGATCCAGCGGATCGGCTTGGCGGGATAGGTCTGCGCAAGGGCGGACGTGGACGCGGCGGCGACCACGGCGAGCGCAACGAAGAAGCGGGAAACGAAGCGGGGAACGAAACGGCTCATCAGGGCATCCTCCTCTGGAGGCTATAGTACCCGCATGCAAACCGAACGCGACGTGCGGGTTCAGCTGGCCGCGTGCTACCGCCTGGTGCACCATTTCGGCTGGACGGACCTCGTCTACACCCACATCTCGGCGCGGGTCCCCGGGCCCGAGGAGCATTTCCTGCTCAACCCGCTCGGCTACCTCTTCAACGAGGTCACCGCCTCCAACCTCGTCAGGATCGACCTCGAGGGCAACAACGTCGGCGCCAGCCCGCATTCCATCAACAAGGCGGGGTTCGTCATCCACAGCGCGGTGCACGCGGCGCGGCCCGACGTGCAATGCGTGATCCACCTGCACACGCCCGCCGGCATGGCCGTGTCCATGATGAAGTGCGGGCTGCTGCCGCTGTCGCAGCATGCCCAGCTCTTCCACGGCCGCGTCGGCTACCACGACTACGAGGGCATCGCCCTGGACCTGGATGAGCGCCGGCGCCTGGTGCGCGACCTGGGCGACAAGCCGGTGATGATCCTGCGCAACCACGGCACGCTGGTGGCGGCGGGCACCATTCCGCTCGCCTTCAGCCTCATGTTTCACCTGGAGAAGGCCTGCCAGGCGCAGCTTGCCGCCATGGCGACGGGCCAGGAGCTCGTCCTCCCGGCGCGGGAGGCGAGCGAGCGCACCGCCGCGCTCGCCTTCCGCGACGACAGCCCGATCGGGCGCGCCGAGTGGCCCGCGCTCGAGCGCCTGCTCGAGGGCCTCGACCCATCCTATCGCCAGTGAGAATCGCCGTGATGGGGGCGGGGGGCATCGGCTCCTACCTCGGCGCCGTGCTGGCGCGCGCGGGGGCGTCGGTGACGCTCGTCTGCCGCGGCGCGCACCTCGAGGCAATCCGCGCCCGCGGACTCGAGCTCGTCACGCCGCGGGAGACGTTTCGCGTGCGCCTTGCCGCGATCGAGCGCCCCGAAGGCGAGCACGACGTCGTGATCCAGGCGGTCAAGCTCTACGACCTCGCCGCCTCGAGCCGGCAGATGCTGCCGATGGTGGGCGGCAGCACCCTCGTGGTGCCGGTCCAGAACGGCGTCACGGCCGCCGAGGAGGTCGGCGCCATTGTCGGCGCCGGCAAGGTGGCGGGCGGCACGCTGTTCATCAACGCGCACGCGGTCGCCCCCGGCGTGGTGCAGAGCAGGGGTGAAGTGAATACCGTGGTGCTGGGCGAGCTCGACGGCCGGTCCTCGGCCCGCGTGTCGGCGCTCGGGAAGGCGCTGGCGGGCGCGGGCGTCGATGCGCGCGTCTCCGCCGACATCAAGGCCGAGCAGTGGCGCAAGTTCGTTCCGGTGGCGGGGCTCTCGGCCATCGCCTGCCTCTCGCGCCAGCCGATCGGCCCGGTGCGCGAGGACCCGGAGCTGCGCGAGCTCTACCGCCGCGCCATGCAGGAGGTCGCCGATCTCGCGCGCGCCAAGGGCATCGCGCTCGAGCCCGACATTGTCGAACGCATGCTGGCCGTCGCGAGCCGCTACCAGTACGATGCCAGGGTCTCGATGCTGGAGGACCTGGAAGCCGGCAAGCGCCTGGAGCTCGACTGGCTTTCCGGCTATGTGAGCCGGGAGGCGGCTCGCCTCGGCGTGCCGGCGCCGTTCCACGACATGGCCTACGCCTGCCTCAAGTTCTACCGCCGATGAAGCTGCCCAAGGACCGCGTTCCCTATTCCGCCATCGTCGACCGCCCGCCGCTCGCGCTGCCCGGCGGCGCCCGCGTCGCCGTGTGGACCATCGTCAACGTCGAGGAATGGTCCATCGAACGCAACATGCCGCGCACCGTGCTGCCGCCCCCCTACGGACAGCCGCTGCAGCCAGACCTGCCCAACTGGGCCTGGCACGAGTACGGCATGCGGGTGGGTTTCTGGCGCTTCGTCGAGGTGTTGAAGCGCCATGGGCTCAAGGCGACGCTCGCCATCAACGGCTCCGTGTGCAAGAGCTATCCGCGCGTCGCCGAGGCGGCCCTGGAGGCGGGCTGGGAGTTCATGGGCCACGGCTATATCCAGCGCCCCATGCACCACCTCGAAGACCAGAAGGAACAGATCTTCAAAACGGTCAAGGCCATCAAGGACTTTACGGGCGCGCCCTGCCGCGGCTGGGAGAGCCCGGGCCTCACCGAAACCTACGACACCATCGACTGGCTGGCCGAGGCGGGCATCGAGTACGTGGCCGACTGGGTGCTCGATGACCAGCCGGTGCGCATCCGCACGGCAAGCCGCCCGGTGGTGTCGGTTCCCTATACGGTGGAGATGAACGACATCGCGATGATGGTGCTGCAGCAGCATCCGTCGGAGGAATGGCTGCGCCGCGGCATCGATCACTTCGACCGGCTCTACGCCGAGGGCGAGGCGAGCGCGCGGGTCATGGCCATCAGCGTGCACCCCTACATTACCGGCGTGCCGCACCGCATCGCCTATCTGGAAAAGCTCTACGAGTACATCCTGCAGCGGCCCGGCGTGACCCACTGGACCGGCGCGCAGATCCTGGACTGGTTCAATGCCGCCCAGCCATGACGAGCTCTGGGAGCGCGCGCAGGCGCTCCTGCCCCGGCTGAAGGAGCGCGCGGCGCGCTGCGAGGAGCTGCGCCGCGTGCCCGACGAGACGCTGCGCGACCTGCACGAAACGGAGCTGCTGCGCATCCACCAGCCGCGGCGCGTGGGCGGCGCCGAGCTCGAGTTCGACACCGTGGTGACGTTCGGCGCGCTGCTCGCGCGCGGCTGCGCCTCGAGCGCCTGGAACGTCATCAACTTCCTGTCGCACCACCTGATGCTCGGCATGTTCCCGCCGCAGGCGCAGGACGAAATCTGGGGCGCCTCGCCCGATGTGCTCATTGCCTCGTCGTTCGTGTTTCCCGCGGCCAAGGCGCGCAAGGTGAAGGACGGCTACGTGATCTCGGGGCGCTGGCCGTTCTCGAGCGGCGTCGACCCGAGCGAGTGGAACATGCTCGCCGGGCTCGCGTTCCTCGACGAGAACGCACCGCCCGAGCAGCGCGTGTTCCTGCTGCACCGCTCGCAGTACCGGATCGTCGACACCTGGTTCGCCGGCGGCCTGCGCGGCACCGGCAGCAAGGACGTCGAGGCCGCCGAGCAGTTCGTGCCCGAGCACCGCACGCTTGCGGTGGCCGACATCAAGGGCGGCCCGACGCCGGGCAGCGCCGTGAATCCCGGACCGCTGTACCGGCTGCCGGTGTTCGCGCTTTTCCCGTACATGCTCTCGGGCGTCGCGCTCGGCATCGCGGAAGGCCTGATCGACGAGTTCGCCGGCGCCGGCCCGCGCACCGGCAAGATGACCGGCGCGCGCATCGCCGAGATCCAGAGCACGCAGATCCGCCTCAGCGAGGCGACGGCGTACGCGCGCGCCTCGCGCAATGCGCAGCTCGTCAACTGCCGCGAGGCCTGGGATATCGTCGCGCGCGGCGGCGCCCCCGACCTGCGCACGAAGGCGCGCTACCGGCTGGAAGGCGCCTACGCGGTCGAATGGGCCGTGCGCGCCGTCGACGTGATGTTCGGACTGTCGGGCGCGAGCGGCCTCTACGAGTCGGGCCACGCCGCGCGCGCCTTCCGCGACGCGCACGCGGTGAAGCAGCACTTCTCCTTCAACACCGACATCGCCGGCACCACGCACGGGCGCATCGCGCTCGGCCTGCCCACCGACAACCCGACGCTGTAGCGCCGCACCGACGGTCGAAAAATCGGGGACGTACCCTCTTTTTCCGCCCCCGCGGCATGGCACTTGCACGTCTTCTCCGGACGGGGCGCCCATTCCGGGCGACGTTTTTCATCCCATTTTGTCCATAGGAGGACGACTTCATGAAACTGAAGCTTTCGCAACTATTTGTGGCCAGCGCGGCCGCTGTCTCGTTCAGCGTGATCGCCGCGGGGCAGCAGGACCGCCAGGCGCAACAGCAGCAGCCCGGCGCCGCCGCTGGCGCGACGCAACCCGGCATGACGCAGCAGCAGCCCGGCGCGGCCGCGGGTGCGACGCAGCAGCCCGGCACCGGTCTCGGTACCGACCAGC
>DATLGR010000350.1:0-5206 GCA_035540415.1 Burkholderiales bacterium
CTCGCTTGCCCGCGCGGCCATGGGCGGCGCGGCGCGCTGGCGCCGCCACCTGCCGCCGGCGGTGTTCCTCACCGCCCTCGCGCTGCTGCTGGCCGCCGTGGCGCGGCCGAGCGCCGTGATCACGCTGCTCTCGCCCCAGCGCACCATCATCATGGCGATCGACGTGTCGCTCAGCATGCGGGCGACCGATGTGCAGCCGAACCGCCTCGCCGCGGCGCAGGCGGCGGCGAAGTCATTCATCGAGCAGCTGCCTTCGGACCTGCGCGTGGGCATCGTGTCCTTCGCCGGCACCGCGCACGTCATCCAGAAGCCCACCCAGAACAAGGAGGACCTGCTCGCGGCGATCGACCGCCTGCAGCTCGACCGGCACACCGCGATCGGCAGCGGCATCATCATGTCGCTCGCGGCGCTGTTCCCCGAGCAGGGCATCGACCTCGAGTCCATGGTGCTCGGCTCGCGGCAGTCGTGGCGCATGAACCGGCCGAGCGAGCCCAGGCCCGAGCCCAAGCCGGCGCTGCAGCCGGTGCCGCCGGGCTCCAACAAGTCCGCCGCGATCGTGCTGCTCACCGACGGGCGGCGCACCACCGGGCCGGACCCGCTGGAGGCGGCGCGCATGGCGGCCGACCGCGGGGTGCGCGTCTACACCGTCGGCTTCGGCACGCCGGGCGGCGGCCCCGCCTTGATCGAGGGCTATTCCATCTTCATGGCGTTCGACGAGGAATCCCTCAAGGCCATCGCGCGCCTCACCGAGGCCGAGTACTACCATGCCGCCACGGCGGACGAGCTCACGCAGGTCTACGAGGCGCTGTCGAGCAAGTTCGTGCTGGCGCGGGAGGAGCGCGAGATCACCGCCCTCTTCGCCGCAGCGGCGGCGCTGCTGGCGGTGGCGGCCGGCGGCCTTTCGCTCGCCTGGTTCAGCCGCGCCTGAGCAGCCGCTCCACCGCCTCGCGGAGCGCCGCATCGCGCGCCGCGTCGTCCGCGAAGGCGGTCAGATCGATGAACGCGTTCGCCTCCAGCGCGCGGCAGGTGACCTCCAGCGTCTGGCTCGAGATCGCGCTGAAGCCCATGCCGGGCTCGCGCAGGCAGATGACCGGGATCGCGTTGTTGCGCAGCTCGTGCCGCGCATGGCGCAGCAGGTCGAACATCCGCGAGTCGTCGAAATGCACGGAGATGACGATGAGGTCGAATTCGTCCCGCTCCAGGGCGCGCTGCGCCTCCTCGAGCGTGCGAACGAAATACAGGTGATGGGCCGGCAGGAGCTGCACCAGGCGCGCATCGAGCTCCGGCACGTCGGCGACGAGAATTTTTCTGGTCATGGCGTCACCGATCGCCGCGCCCCCGCGCGGACATACCCTCGGTGGTTCCCCTTATCCGGTGATGAAACCACGAACCGCGCGCCCGCCGCCACCGCGCCGGGTGCCCGCATTGACGCGCCGCGCCGGTTTGCGGCGACAATATCGCGATGGAAGCCGTTGAAATCAATACGGGTCCCGGGGCCGAAGCCGCCATCGTGTGGCTGCACGGCCTCGGCGCCGACGGGCACGACTTCGAGCCCATCGTACCGGCGCTGTCGCTCGCCCGGCCGGTGCGCTTCGTGTTCCCGCACGCCCCGGTTCGCGCCGTGACCATCAATCAGGGCATGCGCATGCGGGCGTGGTACGACATCCTGCAGCTGGGGCCCGGTCCGGAAGACGAGTCGGGCATCCGCGCCTCCCAGCGGCTCGTCGAGGAGCTCCTCGAGGCCGAGAAGAAGCGCGGCGCCAAGCGCATCGTCCTCGCCGGGTTCTCGCAGGGCGGCGCGATCGCCCTGCAGACCGCCCTGCGCCACGGCGAGCGCCTGGCCGGCGTGCTGGCGCTCTCGACCTACCTGCCGCTCGCCGCCGCCGTGGACGGCGAGCGCAGCGTTGCCAATCGCGACGTGCCGATCTTCATGGCGCACGGGCAGCACGACGAAATCATCCCCCTTTCCCGCGCCGAGCAGTCGAGGCAGCTTCTGGAGCGCCTGGGCTATCCCGTGCAGTGGAAGGCGTACCCGATGGCGCACGCGGTATGCCCGCCCGAGGTCGCCGACATGGCGCGCTTTCTGGGAGAAGTGCTGTCATAACGCCCGCACCGGCGGCCGTCGTCCCGGGCTACGAGATCTCCGGCCGCATTGGCCGGGGCGGGCAGGCCACGGTCTATCGCGCCGAGCGCCGGCGCGACGGCCTTGCGGTCGCGCTCAAGATCCTCGATCACGCCCTCGCCGGCGATGCGGTCTATCGCGAGCGCCTGGCGCGCGAATACCGCCTCATGGCGCAGATCGAGGACGAGCACCTGGTGCGCATCTACGAGCACGGCTTCGCGGGCGAGGCGCCGTTTCTCGCGATGGAGCTGTTGCCCGGCGGGACCCTCGCCGGGCGCATCCGGGGCGGCCTGGGAACGCACGAGGCGCTCCGCATCGGCGCGCAGATCGCAAGGGCGCTAAGCGTGATCCATGCCCGCGGCATCGTGCACCGCGACCTGAAGCCAGCCAATGTCCTCTTTCGGCGCGAAGGGGGCGCGGTGCTCGCCGATTTCGGCCTGGCGCGCGACCTCTCGGCGCAGTCGAGCCTCACCGTGACCGGCGCATTCATCGCCACGCCGCGCTACATGAGCCCGGAGCAGTGCCTCGGGAGGCCGGCCGATGCACGCTCGGACCTGTACAGCCTCGGGGCGATCCTTTATGAGATGCTTACCGGGACCCGCATCTTCGACTCCGCCCCTTCCGCCGCCGTGGCCGACCTGCACGTGAACGCGCCCGTTCCCCGCCTTCCCGACCGGCTCGCCGGCTGCCAGCCGGTGCTCGAGCGGCTGCTCGCAAAGCGCCCCGAGCAGCGCTACCAGAGCGCGCGCGAGCTGCTCGCCGCAATCGCCATCTGAGCCCTCCCCTGAGCCGCGCATGAACGCCGAAGAGTCCCGCTACCTCGAGCTGCTCGGCGAAGTCCTCGAACGCGGCGCGCGCAAGACCGACCGCACCGGCACCGGCACGCTGTCGGTGTTCGGCCGGCAGCTGCGCTTCCAGCTCGATCCCGGCTTCCCGCTGCTCACGACGAAGAAGCTGCACCTGAAAAGCATCATCTACGAGCTGCTGTGGTTCCTGCGCGGCGACACCAACGTGCGCTGGCTGCAGGAGCGCGGGGTGACCATCTGGGACGAATGGGCCGACGAGGCCGGCAACCTCGGCCCGGTTTACGGGTACCAATGGCGCCACTGGCGCGCGCCGGACGGACGCGAGATCGACCAGATCGCCCAGGTGGTGCAGTCCCTCAAGGCGAAACCCGATTCGCGCCGCCACCTCGTCTCCGCCTGGAACCCGGCCGACGTGGATCGCATGGCGCTGCCGCCGTGCCATGCGCTGTTCCAGTTCTACGTCGCCGACGGGCGCCTGTCGTGCCAGATGTACCAGCGCAGCGCGGACCTGTTCCTCGGGGTGCCCTTCAACATCGCCTCCTATGCGCTGCTCACGCGCATGGTGGCGCAAGTGACCGGCCTCGCCGCCGGGGAATTCATCCTCACGCTGGGCGACGCGCACCTCTACCTCAACCACCTCGACCAGGCGCGCGAGCAGCTCGCCCGCACGCCCCGGCCCTTCCCGCGCATGAGGCTCAACCCGGCGGTGCGCGAGCTGCTCGAGTTCCGCTACGAGGACTTCACCGTCGAGCAGTACGAGCCGCACCCCGCCATCAAGGCGCCAATCGCCGTCTAGATGGGCACGGCCCCGGACTACGCGGCGGCCGAGCCCTCCCGCGAGGAGGTCGAGGCGCTCGCGGGCGCGGTGCTGCTGGAATTCGGCAGCCCCTGGTGCGGCTACTGCCGGCGCGCGCAGCCGCTCATCGCCGAGGCGCTCGCGGCGCACCCGGCCGTGCGCCACCTCAGGATCGCCGATGCGAGCCGGCGGCGCCTGGGGCGCTCGTTCGGCGTGAAACTCTGGCCGACGCTCGTTTTCCTGCGCGAAGGGCGCGAGGCGGCGCGGCTCGTGCGCCCGCAGCGCGCGCAGGAGGTTCGCGAGGCGCTCCTGCGCATCGATCCCCCCGCGTAGTCCACGCGCCTCGGCGCCGGCGGCATGCGCCTTGCTCCGCCCTGAGGAGCGCCGCCATGTTCGTCACCAGCCTGAAGTGGAACTTCGACACGGAGGCCATCCGCGGCACGCCGAAGACGCAAGGAGTGTTCGGCCTCTGGGACGAGGGGCGGCTGGTGTACATCGGGTCCACCGAGCGCAACTTTTTCCTGCCCGATGCGCTGCGCGAGCTGCATGCCCTGCAGCAGCGCGGCGTCATCCATGCCACCCATTTCACCTGGGAGATCACCATCACGCCGCGCAGCTGGGCGGGGGAGCTGCTGCGCCTGCACTTCAGCAAGCACGGCGCCCTGCCGCTCTACAACCAGCCGAGCAGCGCGCTGCAGGCGCTGCGGCGCGAGGGCGGTCCGCGCGATCTGCGGTGAGCCGTGGCGGCGATCCTACGTCGTGTCGAGCGGCCGCTACAACGCGTCGCGTCGCGCGCTCGCGTCGGGTCATTGATAGAATCGCCGCGCCTGACAAGCTGTTGGCTGCGCAATGAACGAACGAGAAGCAAGGGTCGGAACCGGAATCGCCGGCCTGGACGACATCCTGAACGGCGGGTTCACCCCCAACCGCATCTACCTCATCGAAGGCGATCCCGGCGCGGGCAAGACCACGCTCGCGCTGCAGTACCTGCTCGAAGGCCGGCGGCTCGGCGAGCGCGGCCTGTACGTGTCGCTGTCCGAAACGAAGGAGGAGCTCGAGGGGGTGGCGCAGTCGCACGGCTGGACCCTCGAAGGGATCAGCGCGTATGAGCTGCTGCCCTCCGACGACAGCCTGCACCCGGACGCGCAATCGCGGCTGTTCCATCCATCCGACGTGGAGCTCGGCGACACCACGCGCTCCATCCTGAGCGAGGTGGCGCGCACGGCCCCGCAGCGCGTCGTGTTCGATTCCCTGTCCGAGATGCGCCTGCTCGCGCAGCACCCGTTGCGCTACCGCCGGCAGGTGCTGGCGCTCAAGCAGTTCTTCATCGGCCGCCAGTGCACGGTGCTGCTGCTGGACGACCGCACCGCCTCGGTGGCCGGAGACCTGCAGGTGCGCAGCATCGCCCACGCCGTGGTGCAGCTCGAACACGCAGTCAAGGACTACGGCGTCGAGCGCCGGCGCCTGCGGGTGGTGAAGTAC
>DATLGR010000351.1:0-2253 GCA_035540415.1 Burkholderiales bacterium
CCACGCTGGCGCGGCGCAACCCGGCGATCCCGGTGGTGGTGTATCCGGTGCCCGTGCAGGGTGAAGGCGCCGCGCCCCGCATCGCCGCGATGCTGCGCAGGGCCGGGGCGCGCGCCGAATGCGACGTGCTGCTGCTGGTTCGCGGCGGCGGCTCGCTCGAGGACCTGTGGGCGTTCAACGAGGAGGCGGTCGCGCGGGCGATCCGCGCCTGCGCGCTGCCCGTGGTGGTGGGCGTCGGGCACGAGACCGACGTCACGATCGCCGACTTCGCGGCCGACCGGCGCGCACCGACCCCGACGGCCGCCGCCGAGCTGGTCAGCCCCTCGAGCGCGGAGCTCGCCGCGCGCGTGGCCGAGTGCACCCGCTGCCTCGCACGGGAGATGCGGCGCCGGCTGCAGTATTCCGCCCAGGCGCTCGATGCCTGCGCGCGCCGCCTGGTGCACCCGGCGGCGCGGCTGCGCGCGCATGCCGAGCTGCTGCGCCAGCTCGGCACCCGCCTCGGCTTCGCCTTCGTGCATTGCCTCGCCGCCGGCCAGGCGAAGCTCGCGCGGCTGCGCGCGGCGCTCGACGGACTCGATCCGGCCGCCGTGCTCGGGCGCGGCTACAGCATCACCTACAATGGCTCCGGCGAGGTCCTGCGCGAGGCCGCGCAGGCGCGCCCGGGAGAGCGGCTGCGTACACGACTTGCCCGCGGCGAGCTCTGGAGCGAGGTCAGGAAGGGCGGCGCCGAATAATGGGACACCGGTTATCGAAGATCGCCACGCGCACCGGCGACGCGGGCGAGACGGGCCTCGGCGACGGCTCGCGCGTGCCGAAGGACCACGCCCGTATTGCGGCGCTCGGCGACGTGGACGAGCTCAATTCGGCCATCGGCCTGGTGCTCGCGGAGGAGCTTCCCCCGCCGGTGCGAGCGGCCCTCGAGCGCGTCCAGCACGATCTGTTCGACCTTGGCGGCGAGCTCAGCATCCCCGGCCATACCCTGCTCAGCACCGAGCAGGTGGCTTACCTGGACGAGCGGCTTGCGCAGTGGAACGCCGAGCTGGCCCCGCTCAAGGAGTTCATTCTGCCCGGCGGCAGCCGGGCCGCCGCGGCGGCGCACCTCGCGCGCACGGTATGCCGCCGCGCCGAGCGCAGCGTGGTGGCGCTCGGCAGCCGGGAAAGCGTGCGGCCGGCGGTGCGCCAGTACCTGAATCGATTGTCCGACCTGCTGTTCGTCGCCGGACGCACGCTCAACCGCGCGGCCGGCCGCGGCGACGTGCAATGGCAGCGCGCCCGCTAGAGCATCGTACAAACGGACAAGCGCGAGTGCTTTACGGACGCCGCACGCTGCAGTATTGGTAGCCGCGTGGCGCGCATCCTGATCATCGACGACGAGGAATCAACGCGGCTGCTCCTCGCGAGCATCCTCGAGAAGGCGCTCGGCGCCGAGATCCAGCTCGCCGGCACCAGCGTGCAGGCGCTCAAGCTCGTCCAGAGCGTCGACTACGACGCCATCCTGCTCGACCTCATGATGCCGGGAATGGACGGCTACGAGCTGCTGCGGCGCATCCGTGCGGGCACGCTCAACGCGGCCGCGCCGCTCGTGGTGGTGTCGGTGCTCGCCGAGGCTTCTGCCCGCGAGCGCGCGCTCGCGCTCGGCGCGAACGCGTACCACGTGAAGCCGGTACGCCGCGACGAGCTGCTCGCGACGGTGCGCGCGCTAGTCGACCGTCGCGCCTGAGCGGCGCACGAGCTCCGCGTAGACCCTGCGCTCGCGCTCCACGAAGGCGGTGAACTGCGCCGGGCTGCGCACGCTGGTTCCCTCCGAGCCCATGGCGCGCAGCCGCTCGGCGAGCTCCGCCGATTCCATCGCGGCGGCGATCTCGGCGGCGAGCCGCACCACGACGGCCTCGGGCGTTCTGGCGGGCGCCATCACGCCCCACCAGGTGGTCATGTCGAAGCCCTTGAGGCCCGCCTCGTCCAGCGTCGGCACCTCGGGCAGAAAGCCGCTGCGGCGAACGGTGGTCACGGCGAGCGGCCGAAGCCGTCCCGCCCGGACGGCGGGAAGCGCGCTCGCCAGGTTGTCGAACATGAGCTGCACCCGCCCGGCCAGGAGATCGGCGCTCGCCGCCGCGGCACCCTTATAGGGGATGTGCACCATGTAGGTGCCGGTCATCTGCTTGAAGAGCTCGCCCGCCCCGGCCGGCTCGACTTCGCCTCGGGCTCGAGCGGTTCGACCGGCCACCTGGCGGGCGAGCTCTTCAAGCAGATGAC
>DATLGR010000352.1:0-2133 GCA_035540415.1 Burkholderiales bacterium
CGAGCCAGCCGAGCAGCGCCGCCTGGTCGGCGTGCGCCGACAGGCCGCCGATGGTGAACACGCGCGCCTTGACGGGGTAGTCCTCGCCGAAAAGCTTCACGCGCTCGGCGCCGTCGACGATGCGCCGGCCGAGCGTGCCCGCGGCCTGGAAGCCGACGAACACGATGGCGCACTCCGGCCGGGAGAGGTTGTGGCGCAGGTGGTGCTTGATGCGCCCGCCCTCGCACATGCCGCTCGCCGAGAGGATCACCGCGCCCGCGCGCACGGCATTGATCTTCATGGAGTCGGCCACGTCCTCGGTGAAGTGAATGCGCAATCCGCTGTCGAGGCGCGGCTGCCAGCCGGCGTGCCGCGCGGTGATGCGCGTGGCGGCGAGCGCCATCGGCGAATCGACGTACAGGTCGTGCGGCGGCACCCTGCCCTGCGCGCACAGCTCGGCGATGAGGTGGATCACCTCCTGGGTGCGGCCCACGGCGAACGAGGGAATCACGACGTTGCCGCGGCGGCTCCTCAGCGTGTCGGTGAGCGCGTAGGCGAGCTCGTCCATCGTCTGCGCCAGCGTCTTGTGCTCGCGGTTGCCGTAGGTCGACTCGACCAGCAGCACGTCCGCCTCGGCGATCGGCGCCGGGTCGTTGAGGATCGGCCGCCCCGGCTGCCCGAGGTCGCCGGAAAAGACGATTTTCGTCCCGCCCGCGAAGACTTCGATGACCGCGGAGCCCAGGATATGCCCGGCATCGCGGAACACCGCCTGCACCGACGGATGCGGCTGCACGGGAGTGTTGTAGTCCACCGGAATGAAGCGCGGGAGGCAGAGCTCCGCCTCGCGCTGAGTGTAGAGCGGCGCCACCCCTTCCCACTGCGCTTCCTTCTCCTGAAGGTAGCCGCTGTCGCGCAGCATCACGGCGGCGAGGTCGAGGGTCGCCCGGGTGGCGTAAACGGCCCCCTTGAAGCCCTGCGCCACGAGACGCGGGATCAGCCCGCTATGGTCGATGTGCGCGTGCGTGAGGAGCACGAACGCGATTGAGCGCGGGTCGAAGGCGAAGCGCCGGTTCTTCGCGTCGGCCATCGACCCCTGGAACATGCCGCAGTCGACGAGGAACGCGAGCTCCCCGGTGTCGACCTCGAAGCACGAGCCGGTGACTTCAGCGGCCGCGCCGTGGAATGTCAGGCGACAGCTCAAAGCGGTAGTGCGACCGGTTGAGGTATTCGACCACCGACTCGATCTCCTCGGCGCTGAAGCGGTGCTTGGTCTGCGCCGCCCAGCGCGCCACGGTGTTGCGCAGACTGCCGAGGTCCTTCACGTCCGAGCGCACGCGCTGGTGCACCCGCTCGTAGTGGCACTCGCCGCAGTGCGTCTCGTACAGCAGGCGGCCGCGCTCGACGTCCTGCGCCGCCGCCGGCACGGCCAGGAGGACACTGCACAACAGGCTAGCAAGTCGCATTCGGGTCCTCGCGTTTGGGACAGCCCAAAGGCCGTTCGACGGGCCGGAGCGGGCAGCGGTTCACTTCCGCGGCGCTTCGCTGCAGGAAGCAGGTGAGCGCGCTGGACGCCGCGCCGACCGCCCACAGGAAGAAGAAGCCGAGCGTGTAGCCCGCCAGGCGCCCGAGCTCCAGCGGCCCGACGAAGCGCAGGTCGACCGGATCGAGCGCGGTGAACAGCAGCACGGTGGCGATGCCTCCGGCGACGAACGACGGCCACAGGATCCAGATCGCCCTCTTCATGGCGCCCCCTGGACGATGCGCCAGGCGCCTTGCGGGTCTTCGATGACGATGCGCCAGCGTCCCGGCGGCAGCGGCGCCAGCTCGCCCTCGTAGAGCCCCGCGCCCGCCGGCGCGAGCCGCAGCCGCTGGTCGTGGCCGGCGCGCGTGGCGTGCGCGAGGTGCACGAACAGCGCCGGCGGCGACTCGCCGCGCAGCGCCACGCGCATCCTGCCGCCTTCGATGGCGACCTCCGCGGCGAGGCCGCGCTGCGCCGCCGCCTCCTCGCGCGCGAGCACCTTGTTGATGCCGCGGCCCTGCCGGTAATAGTCCTCGGCCACCAGCCCATCGGACGTGGCGAAGGCGATCCAGGTCGTGATGGCGCCCGCCACGATGACGGCGGCCGGCCCGCTCATCAGCAGCCAGGGCCAGCGG
>DATLGR010000353.1:0-6472 GCA_035540415.1 Burkholderiales bacterium
GCGCTGGTGGATGCGCTCGCCCCGGCGCGCTTCGCGGCGCGCGCGGCGCGCCGGGGCGCCGGAGCCTAGGCGGGCGGTCGAGAGCCCGTTGCGCGGCCGGATCCCCCAACCCCGCTCGAGCAGGCCTCGCGGCCAGCGAGCACCGCCAAAGACGCTTCCACTGGCGCCCCCGCCGAAACCGCCCACCGGCTCTCGACCGCTTCGCGGGAGCGAGATTACCGCCCCGTCCCGCCCGCGCGCATCGGGGCTTTCCTGTCGTCGCCCTCAGGAATCGCCCGAGTCAGTGCACGCGAACGATGGACGGGCTCGCCTCGCGCACTTCGCGCAGCCCGCACAGCGCCATGGTGACGTCGAGCTCCCGGCGCAGCACTTCGAGCGCCTGGGTGACGCCCGCCTCGCCCATCGCGCCGAGCCCGTAGATGTAGGCGCGCCCGACCAGCACGGCGCGCGCGCCCAGCGCCAGCGCCTTGAGCACGTCCTGCCCGCTGCGGATTCCGCCGTCGGCCCACACCTCCACCTGACCGCCGACCGCCTCCGCGACCTCGGGCAGCGCGCGGATCGACGACATCGCGCCGTCGAGCTGGCGGCCGCCGTGGTTGGACACCACGATCGCATCGACGCCGCAGTCGGCGGCAATGCGGGCATCCTCGACGTCGAGGATGCCCTTGAGAATGAGCTTGCCGCCCCACAGGCGCTTCACCCATTCCACGTCCTTCCACGACAGCGTCGGATCGAACTGGCCGGCGATCCACTGCGAGAGCGTGGTCAGGCTGTTCGCATCCGGGATGCGCCCGTCCAGGTTGCCGAACGACTTGCGCCGGCCGCGCAGGACATTGAGCGCCCACGCGGGCTTCGTCATCACGTCGAGGGCCGTGCGCAGCGTCAGGCGCGGCGGCACGGCCAGCCCGTTCTTCAGGTCGCGGTGGCGCTGGCCCTGGATCTGCAGGTCGAGCGTGAGCATCAGCGCCGAGCAGCCGGCCGCCTTGGCGCGCTCGATGAGCGAGGCGGCGAAGCCGCGATCGCGCATGACGTAGAGCTGGAACCAGAACGGCGCCTTCAGCGCCGCGGCCACGTCCTCGATGGAGCAGATCGACATGGTCGACAGCGTGTACGGGACGCCGAAGCGCGCGGCGGCGCGCGCGGCGAGGATCTCGCCGTCGGCCCAGTTCAGCCCGGTGAGCCCGACCGGCGCGAGCGCGAGCGGCATGGCCGCTTCGCGGCCGAGGAGGCGCGCGCGCGTGGAGCGCGCATCGACGTCGATTCCGACGCGCTGGCGCAGCGTGATGCGCGCGAGGTCGGCGCGGTTCGCGTGCAGCGTGGCCTCGGCGTAGGAGCCGCGGTCGACGTACTCGAAGATCGCGCGGGCGACGCGACGCCGCGCCAGCTCGCGCAGGTCGTCGATGCAGGTCACCACGGGCATGGCGGCGCATTCTACAATGCGCCCTCCATGGCGGTGCCGAAGGACGAGCAGAAGAACCCCATCCAGGTCGTCGAGCGCATGATGCGCCTGCTCGACGTCCTCGAGCGCCATCCCGAGCCGCTCGGCCTGAAGCAGATCTCGCAGTACACCGGCCTGCACCCCTCCACCGCGCACCGCATCCTCTCGGCGATGGCCGCCGATCGCCTGGTCGACCGCGTGGAGCCGGGCAGCTACCGGCTGGGCATGCGCCTGCTCGAGCTCGGCAACCTCGTCAAGTCGCGCATCAGCGTGCGCGAGCTCGCGCTGCCGCTGATGCGGGAGCTGCACGCGCAGACCGGCGAGACGGCCAACCTTTCGGTGCGCCACGGCGACGAGATCGTGTACGTGGAGCGCACCTCGTCCGGCCGCTCGGCCATGCGCGTGGTGCACGTGATCGGCACGCGCGCGCCGCTGCACGTGACGGCGGCCGGCAAGCTCTTCCTGCTCGAGGACGGCTTCGCCCGCCTGCGCGACTACGCGCGCCGCACCGGGCTCGCACAGCACACGCGCAACACCTGCGCCACCGTGGCGCTGCTCGAGCGCGAGCTGGAGAAAATCCAGCACCAGGGCTGGGCCAGCGACAACGAGGAAGCGGAGCTCGGCGTGCGCTGCGTCGCGGCCGGCATCCGCGACGACGCCGGCGCGCTGGTGGCGGCGCTTTCGCTTTCCTCGCCCGCCGACCGCATGAAGCTCGCCTGGGGGCCGCTCGTCAAGGAGACGGCCGAGCGCATTTCCCGCGAGATCGGGCACCGCCCGCGCTCGCGCATCGGCGTTGCTTAAGCAGGACGTCATCGCCGGGCTGTCGCTGCCGCAAAAGGCGCTGCCGCCGAAGTACTTCTACGACGAGGCCGGCAGCCGGCTGTTCGAGCGCATCTGCCGGCTGCCCGAGTATTACCTCACCCGGGCGGAGCTTTCGCTCACGCGCGAGCACATCGCCTCGATCGCGCGCTTCGCCGGGCGCGGCTGCCAGCTCGTGGAGTACGGCAGCGGCGAGAGCCTGAAGACGCGCCTGCTCATCCGCGCGCTGCGCCCGTCGGCTTATGTGCCGGTGGACATCTCCCCGGCCGCGCTCGCGGGCGCGGCGAAGCGCCTGGCACGCGCCTTTCCGTGGCTGCGCATCGTGCCGGTGCACGGCGATTTCTCGCGGCCGCTCGACATTCCGGCCTCGCGCGGCCGGCGCGTGGTCTATTTTCCCGGCTCGACGATCGGCAATCTCGCCCCGGAAGAGGCGCATGCGCTGCTCTCGATGACCCGCGGCTTCGCCGGCCGCATGCTCGTGGGCGTGGACCTGCGCAAGGACGCCAACGTGCTGCACGCGGCCTACAACGACGCGCGCGGCGTCACCGCCGCCTTCAACCTGAACCTGCTCGCGCGGCTCAACCGCGAGCTCGGCGCGGACTTTCGGCCCGCCGCGTTCGCGCACTACGCGTTCTATAACGCGGCCGAGGGCCGCATCGAGATGCACCTCGTGTCGCTGCGCCGGCAGAACGTGCGCATCGGCCGGCATCGCTTCGAATTCGATGTCGGGGAATCGATCCACACGGAGAATTCCTACAAGTACTCGGTCGAGGGCTTTCGCGCGCTTGCCGCCGCGGCGGGCTTCGCCGCGAAGCGCACCTGGACCGACCGGCGGCAACTGTTCGCGCTGCACGGCCTCGCGGCCGGCTGACGCGGCCGCTCAGCTGCTGCTGGCGAGGACGGCGCTCGACTCCAGCCACTTGCGGATGCGGTTGGCGTCGCCGATCCGCGATTGCTTGCCCCAGGAGTCGAGCAGCACCACGATCAGCTCCTTCGAGGCCAGGCGCACGCTCATGACGAGGCAGCGGCCGGCCTCGCTGATGTAGCCCGTCTTGGAGAGATCGATGTCCCACTGAGCGCTGCGCACCAGGCCGTTGGTGTTGTTGAACTGCAGCGGGCGCCCGAACGCTTTGACCGTGGCGCTGCTGCGCGTGGAGTATTCGCGGATGAGCGGGTAGCTGTGCGCCGCGCGCACCAGCTTCGCGAGGTCCGCCGCGCTGGCGACGTTGGCCGGCGACAGGCCGGTGGGCTCGGCGAAGCGGCTTTCGGTCATGCCGAGCTCGGCGGCCTTCTCGTTCATCGCCGCGACGAACGCCTCCATCCCGCCGGGATACGTGCGCCCGAGGGCGGCGGCGGCGCGGTTCTCCGAGGACATCAGGCTGAGCAGGAGCAGCTCGTCGCGCGTGAGCACCGCGCCGGGGCGCAGGCGCGAGCTCGTCCCCTTCAACGCGTCGACGTCGGCGCGGCTCACCACGATGCGCTGCCCCAGGTCGAGCCCGCGGTCGAGGATCACCATCGCCGTCATGAGCTTGGTGATCGAGGCAATGGGCACTACCGCGTCGGCGTTCTTGTCGAGCACCACTTCGCCGGTGCGTGCGTCCTGGACCATCACGGCCGAGGAGCGCAGCACGACCTGCTTGATCGGGTCGGCCTGCGCAAAACCGACGCTCAGCGCGAGGACGAGGAGGAGGGCGAAGCCGGCAACGATGCCTTCGAGGGAATGCAGCTTTCTTTGGGGGGCTCCCATGTCGCAAATTCTTTTCTTGGGTTGCGGTTATTCGTTTGTCGTTGCCATGCCCTAAATGGCGCATGGATGCGTCGCAGTCTATACGACTGCAAAAAATAAATGCAAGCAAAATCAGTGGGTAGGGAGTATTTCCTCCCCTTATTTGTGAAAAACTGCGTCTGTCGGGCTGAGGTTACAGCGCTTGTTCGTTCTCCAGGAGCGCCCGAGCCTGCGCCGCCCGCTGCTGCAACTCCCACAGGCGGGAGTATTCCCCTTTCATCTCAAGCAGTTGGGTGTGGGTGCCGCGTTCCGCGACGCGCCCCTGCTGGAGCACCACGATCTGGTCGGCATCCATCACGGTCGACAGGCGGTGGGCGATGACCAGGGTGGTACGCCCCCGGGCAATGCGCTCGAGCTCGGCCTGGATCGCCTTCTCGGCCCCCGAATCGAGCGCCGAGGTCGCCTCGTCGAAGATCAGGATGCGCGGGTTCTTCAGCAGCGCCCGCGCGATCGCGACGCGCTGCTTTTCCCCGCCGGAGAGCTTGAGGCCGCGCTCCCCCACCAGCGTTTCGTACTTCGCGGGCAGCGTCTCGATGAAGTCATGGATGTGCGCCGCGCGCGCCGCCTCGATCACCTCGGCGTCGCTCGCGCCCGGGCGGCCATAGCGGATGTTGTAGAGAATGCTGTCGTTGAAGAGCACGGTGTCCTGCGGCACGATGCCGATCGCCGCCCGCAGGCTCGCCTGCTGCACGTCCCGAATGTCGACCCCGTTCACCCGGATGGAGCCGCCCGCCACGTCGTAGAAGCGGTAAAGGAGCCGCGCGAGGGTCGACTTGCCGGAGCCCGAATGCCCCACCACGGCCACGCGCTGGCCCGCCGGGATGGTGAAGGACACCTCGTGCAGGATGCGCCGCGCCGGCTCGTAGGAGAAATCGACGCGGCGAAACTCCACCGTCGCGGGGCCCGCGGGCAGCGGCGGCGCCCCGGCGCGGTCCTCGATCTCGCGGTTCTCGCCGAGCAGGCGGAACATCCGGTCCATGTCGATCAGCGCCTGCTTGATCTCGCGGTACACCATGCCGAGGAAGTTGAGCGGGATGTAGAGCTGGATGAGCAGGCCGTTGATCAGCACGAGGTCGCCGAGCGTGAAGGTGCCCGCGACCACGCCCTCGGCCGCGAGCAGCATGAGCGCGGTCACCGCGGCGGCGATGATCAGGCTCTGGCCGATGTTGAGCAGGCCGAGCGAGGCCTCGTTGGTCGTGGCCGCATCCTCGTACTTCTTGAGGTTCTCGTCGTAGCGGCGCGCCTCGAAATCCTCGTTGCCGAAGTACTTCACCGTCTCGTAGTTGAGCAGGCTGTCGATGGCGCGGGTGTTGGCGCGCGAGTCGAGCTCGTTGGCGCGGCGCCGGATCTCCATGCGCCACTCGGTCACCAGCACCGTGAACAGGATGTAGACGCCGACCGCGGCGAAGGTGATCGCGGCGAAGCGCCAGTCGAAGCGCACGAGGAGCACCGCCGCCACCAGCGAGAATTCCAGGATCACCGGCAGGATCGAGAACAGGAGGTAGGACAGCAGCTGCGAGATGCCGCGCGTGCCGCGCTCGATGTCGCGGGTCATGCCGCCGGTCTGGCGCTCGAGGTGAAAGCGCAGCGACAGGCTGTGCAGGTGGCGAAACACGCCGAGGGCGACGCGCCGGATGGCGCGCTGCGTGACGCGCACGAAGACGACGTCGCGCAGCTCCTGGAACAGCGTGGTCGAGAAGCGCAGGGCGCCGTACGCGACGAGCAGCGCCACGGGCAGGGCGACGATCGCGAGCTGGGGGTCGAGGCTGTCGACCACCTCCTTCAGCACCAGCGGCACCGCCACGTTGGCGAGCTTGGCGACGACGAGGAAGGAAAGGGCGATGACGACGCGCCAGCGGTATTCCCACAGGTAGGGGATGAGCGTGCCGACCGCGCGCCATTCGTTGCCCTTCAGCCGCCGTGGGTCAGCGGTTCTTGCGTGCATGCCGCGATTATCGCCGCTGCAGCGCGCGGATCAGGAGCCCGCCCAGGCAATACGGGTCGAGCACGAGGGGCAGCAGGATCCACAGCCACGGCCAGGGCACCTCGAAGCCGTAGCGCGCCAGCGCCGGGATGGTGAAGAACACGGCGAGCGAGCCCACCACGCCGGGCGCGAAGCCCAGCCCGGACGGCGCGCGCCCCTCCGGCTTCGCGCGCCACGCGGCCTGCACGTTCACCGCGAGCCCGAGAAGGAAGAACAACCACGCCATCGACAGCAGGATCAGCCCGATCAGCCAGCCGCCGGTCACGCACCACCCTTCACGATGTCAGCCGGCCGAGAGGATAGCGCCCTATGGTGGCTCCAAGCTCACGACGCTCGGGGAGCGCGATACCACTCGAGCAGCAGCTCGCTGAACAGATCGCCACGGTGCGCAACCACCTCCAGCACATTCACCAGCGTGCTAATATTCAAACGCTCGTTTGATCCC
>DATLGR010000354.1:0-3378 GCA_035540415.1 Burkholderiales bacterium
GCCGTGACGTAGGTGCGGTACACCGGGAAGCGCGCCGCCACCTCGGCGAGCGCCTTGCGCAGGCCGCTCTCGGTGTAGTCGCGCGTGTGGCGGTTGCCCGCCGCGATGCGCGCGAGGCGCGCGGCGAGCCCCTGGAGCTCCGCCGCGAGCGTGGTGTTCATGATGAGCATGCGGCTTTCGCGCGAGATCTCGTCGAAGGTCGTGCGCTCGCCGGTGAAGCGCCGGTATACGCGCTCGAAGCGCCCCTCGCTCGCCGCGTCGACGAATACGCCCGTGAGGAGGTTGGCGTAGCGGTAGCCCGTGGTGCCGTGCACCTTCCACTCGGGGCGCAGCGACTCGTAGTCCGCCAGGATCTTCTCCACCAGCACCCAGGGCCGGTCCGCGAGGCCCTGCAGGCGCTCGAAGTACTGCTCGGGGTCGGCGAGGCCGTCGGGATGGTCGATGCGCAGGCCGTCCACGCCGGGCCGCTGCGCCAGGCGGCCGATCAGCGCGTGCGTCGCGGCGAACACCGCGGGATCCTCCGCGCGCAGCGCCGCGAGGTCGGTGATCTCGAAGAAGCGCCGGTAGTTGATCTCGTCGGACGCCACGCGCCAGAACGCCAGCCGGTAGTGCTGCTTCTCGAGCAGGCGGTGCAGCGCGAGCGGGTCGCGCACGCGCCCGAGGCCCGCGCGGCTTTTCGCGTTGAGCGGGAAGCTCTGGTCGTAGTAGGCGATGCGCCCGCGGCGCCGGTCGAGCTTCAGCTCGCCCGCGTCGAGCGCCTCGCCGTAGTGCTTGCCCAGCACCGGCAGGAGCAGCTTGCCGTGGCCGCGCAGCCAGTCGATGTCGAAGAAGCGCGCGTGCGGCGAGGCGCGGCCTTTCTCGAGCACGTCCTGCCACCAGGGGTTGTCGCCGTGCAGCACTCCCATGTGGTTCGGCACGATGTCGAGCACGAGGCCCATGCCGTGGCGCCGCAGCGCCTCGAGGAGCGCATCGAGCTCCTGCTCGGTGCCGATCTCGGGATTGAGGCGGTTGTGGTCGACCACGTCGTAGCCGTGGGTGCTGCCGGGCCGCGCCTTGAGGAACGGCGAGGCATACAGGTGGCTCACGCCCAGCCGCGCGAGGTAGGGCACCAGCGCGGTGGCGTCGGCGAGGCGAAAGCCCTTGTGCAGCTGCAGGCGGTAGGTCGCCACCGGGATGCGCGCGGGCGCGCCCGGCGGGCGCTTCCAGGCCGAGCGCTCCACCATGCGCGCGGCGAGCTCGGCGAGGCGCGGATCGTCGGCCCACTGCTCGAGCGCCAGCGGCAGCTTGCGCCGCCAGTTCGGGTGCTCGTCCACCGTGCCCGGCAGGTTGGCCTGCTCGGCCATGTCGAATACGTCCTCGGGCTGGACCATGAGGAGCTTGGCCGGCGTGCGCGCGAGGAAGGCGTGCGCGTCGGCCGAGGCGCGGCCGAAGCCGTCGCGCTCGAGCGCGCGCGCGAGCGCCTCCTGGTCGCGCCGGCGCATCGCCTGCTCCTTCTCCAGGTCGACGGTGAGGCCGAGGCGGCTGCGCAGCTCGAGATCCCTCGCCGCCCAGAAGCCGCGCCAGGTCGGGAGATCGTGCGTGCTCACGCACACCAGCGCCTCGCGCGGATAGGCGGCGGGCGGCAGGAACTCGCCGTCCTCGCCCTTCTCGAACAGCAGCGGCCGGTAGGAGAGCACCCCCGCCTCGTTCAGCGCCCGGCGCAGCGCCTCCGGCACCGTGCCGAGGTCCTCGCCGATGACCAGGCACTCGCGCGCGCGGCTCTCGCGCGCGAGCAGCGCGAGGAGCTCGCGGAACGGGTAGCTCACGTAGCCGCCGCGCTCGGGCTTGTTGCCCTGCGGGATCCAGTACAGGCGCGACAGCGCCATCACGTGGTCGAGCCGGATGGCGCCGCCCGCCGGCATGTTGGCGGCGAGCAGGTCGACGAACGGCCGGTAGCCGGCCGCGCGCAGCGCGCGCGGCGAGTACGGCGGCAAGCCCCAGTCCTGCCCGCGCGGGTTGAACTCATCGGGCGGCGCGCCGATGGAAACGTCGATGGCGTAGGCCGAGCGGTCGGACCACACCTCCGCGCCCCCGCGATCGGAGCCGAGCGCGAGATCCACGTACAGGCCGACGGGCATGCCGAGCTCGCGCGCCCGCCGCTGCGCGGCGTCGAGCTGCAGCCGGGCGCTCCATTGCAGGTAGGCGAAGAACCCGACGCGCGCCGCCCGGGCGCGCGCAAACCGGGCCACCGCCCTGGAGCGGGGATTGCGCAACGCCTTCGGCCAGCTCGGCCAGCCGCCGGCGCCGTGCTCCTCGCGCAGCGCTTCGAACAGCGCATGGTCGTTGAGCGCCTTGGGGCTGCGCGCGCGGAACTGCGCGAAGCGGCGCCGGCGCGCGGCATCCTCGCGCAGGCAGGGGTAAAGCAGCTCGAGCACCTCGCGCTTGGCGGCGCGCACGCCGTCGTAGTCCACGAGCTCGGCCGCGCGCAGCGCGCCCAGGCGCTCCTGGAACGGCGCCGAGCGCACCAGGCGCTGCGCCGCCTCGCACCGGGCGAATTCCGGGATCGCCTCGACGTCCAGGTAGATCTCGTTCAGCGCGTGGCGGCTGGAGGGGCTGTACGGGCTGCCGTAGGAGGCATGCAGCGGATTGACGCCCACCGCCGCCGCGCCGTGCGCGGCGGCGAGCTCGATCAGGGCGCGCAGGTCGGTGAAGTCGCCCACGCCCCAGTTGCGCTCCGAGCGCAGCCCGTAGAGCTGCACCATGAAGCCCCAGACGCGCGCGCCCGCCTCGAGCACGGCCGGCTGGTGGCAGCGCCCGGGCTCGAGGCGCACGCGCGGGGCGCGGCGGGGCTTCGGCCCGAGCGCGCGCTCGAGCGCGCGCCGGGTCTGCGGATCGATGCGGTGCTCGCGCTTCCAGACGTCGAGGTAGCTCGGCGCGATCTCGCTCATTCGGCGAGCCACCAGCCCACCGCCCACGGGTCGAGCGTCGCGCTCCCCGCGCCCCACAGGCAGCGCCCCGGCGGCACCGCCTCGAGGGTGACGGCGCGCTCGCCGCAGTTGGCCGCGAGCGCGAGGCCGCCCGGCCAGGTCACCTCGAAGGCGCGCTCGCCGAGCAGGCGGTAGCGCCCCGGGCCGAAGCGCCGGGGGGCGATCTCGCGCGAGCGCAGCGCGAGCAGATCGCTGTAGTGCTTGATCCAGGCGCGGCCCGGCGCCGCGCGCGCATCGCGCCAGCGCAGCACGCTCCTCTTGAAGGTCTGCTCGGCGAGCGGGTCGGGAATGCGCGCGCGCGCCTTGGGGTCGGCGAACGCGGCGAAGCGGGCGAATTCCTCGCGCCGGCCCTTGCGCACGGCCTCGCCGAGCTCGCCCGGGAAGTCGCAGAAGAAGAGGAACGGCTGCAGGC
>DATLGR010000355.1:0-3697 GCA_035540415.1 Burkholderiales bacterium
CCGTCACCCCGATCGTGCGCCGCTCGCGCGGCGCCAGCTCGAGCGTGAACTCGGCGCGTCCCGGCGCGAGCGCGGCGGGCGGCGGGTCGAAGTGCAGCTGCGTCTCGCGCGCCACGCCGTCGAGCGAGCGGTACACGAACGCCACCGCCCCGCCGCCGCGGCGTTCCTGCTCGACGGCGCCGCGGCGGCTCCGGCGGTGACCCCGGATCTCGAACAGATCCGCGAAGTCGGCGGCGAACTCGATCGCGAGGCGCAGGCGGCGGGGCGCCTCGGCATAGCTCGCCACCGTGAAACGCTCGAAGCAGCTGCCCTGCCACAGGAACTTGGCGCGCGCGACATGGAAGGTGTCCTTGGCGAGCACCAGGCGCTCGCCCCGGAAGAGGTCCGGGTTGGTGAGATCGACGTCCAGCGTGAGGTTGTCCGGTTGCACCGTGGAGCTCAGGACGAGCGGGCGGTGACCCTCCAGCAGGAACACCAGGCGGGAAAGGTGGCGGGTGTCGAAATGGAACAGGCCCCCCGGGCTGTGCGCGAGCTCCGGGATGTCGCCGAGGTCGTCCAGCATGGCGAACGTGTCGCCGTGCTTGAGGGTGCGCCGGCTGGAGGCCGCCAGCGACACGACCCCGGGGATGGTGAGCGGCGCGCTGGCCGCCGGCTCGGGCTCCCGCCTCACGCCGCGCTGCGGTAGACCGCGAGGTAATCGCGCGCCATGCGCGCGGCCGAAAACCGGCTCTCGAAACGGCGCCGCACGCGCGCACGGTCCAGGCGCGCGAGGCGCGGCACCAGCTCCACGGCCGCGGCGAGGTCGTCGACGATGAAGCCGGTCTCGCCCTCGTCCACGATCTCGGGCGCGGCGCCGTTGCGCCAGGCGAGCACCGGGGTGCCGCAGGCCATCGCCTCGACCATGGCGAGGCCGAACGGCTCGGGCCAGTCGATCGGAAAGAAGAGGCCGGCCGCGTTGCCGAGGAACGCGGGCTTCTCGGCCTCGCCGAGCTCGCCCAGGAACTCGATGTCGCCGCCGAGCTGCGGCGCGATCGCCTCCCGGAAATGGCGCTCGTCGGCGAGGTCCACCTTGGCGGCGATGCGAAGGCGCACCCGGGCGCGCCGCGCGATCTCGATGGCCCGCGTCAGGCCCTTCTCCGGCGACACGCGGCCGAGGAAGGCGAAGTAGTCGCCGCGCGGCGCCGGGTTGAACGGGCACACCTCGGCGGCAAGGCCATGGTGTACGGTGGCAACCCAGTTGAGCTCCGGCCGCTGGGCGCGCTGGCTGCGGGAGACGGACACGAGCGGCATGTCGCGGAACTCCGCGAGCAGCGGCTGCAGGTCGGGAAGGTCGAGCCGGCCGTGCAGCGTCGTCACGGTGCGCGCGGGCAGCGCGCGAAACAGCGGGAAATGCAGCGGCGGCTCGATGTGAAAATGCAGCACGTCGAACTCCTGGGCCCGCCGCCGGACGCGCTCGAGCATGAAAATGTGATGGGGCCAGGGATCGCGCACACCCGGGTCCAGGCGCAGCGCCCGGGGCGCGCAGGGCACGAGCGTGGCGCTGGTCTGCGAATCGGCGCTGGCGAAGAGCGTGACCTCGTGGCCGAGCCGCACCAGCTCCTCGGTAAGATACGCAACCACGCGCTCCGTGCCACCATGGAGCCTGGGAGGGACGCTCTCGGCGAGTGGAGCGATCTGTGCGATCTTCATGCGGAGCCGGCGGGGAGGCTGCAAGGGTTGTGCCGGGACCGCGGTTTGCTATAAAAGGGAGCCCATGCAAATTGAAGCCGTGAAGGCCGCCTACCGGCGGTACGCGAATATCTACGACGCCGTGTTCGGGCCGGTGCTCCAGCCCGGCCGCAAAGCCGTCATGCAGGTGCTCGACCTGCGGCCCGGCCAGCGCGTGCTGGAGGTGGGGGTCGGCACCGGCCTCTCGCTGCCGCTGTACCCGCCCGACGTGCGCGTCACCGGCATCGACGTCTCGCACGAGATGCTCGAGCGCGCGCGCAAGCGCGTCGCGCAACGCAAGCTCGCGAACGTCGACGGGCTGCACGAGATGGACGCCGAGCGCATGGACTTTCCCGACGCGAGCTTCGACAAGGTGGTGGCCATGTACGTGGTCTCCGTCGTGCAGGAGCCGGCCAAGCTGTTGAAGGAATTGCACCGCGTGTGCAAGCCCGACGGTGAGATCTTCATCGTCAACCACGTGCGCTCGTCCAATCCGCTGGTGGGCCGGGTCGAGAAGAGCCTGGCGCGCTTCTCCAACCAGCTCGGCTTCCATCCCGACTTCGAGCTGCGCAACCTGGTGAACGGCTTCGCGCTGGAGCACGTCTCCAACGTGGCCTTCTTCTGGAAGGTGCTGCGGATGCGGCCGCTCGCGGCCGCGCATTCGGAGTCCGGCGCCTAGGGCGCGCCCGCTACGGGCGCCGGGGCGGCGGCGGGCGGAACAGGAACAGCGCCGCCACCACCAGCGCGGCGCCTGCGAGCTGCACCGGCGCGAGGCGCTGGCCGAGGATGAGCGCGGCGAGCACCACCGCCGCGACGGGCTCGAAGTTCATGAAGAACCCCGCTCGCGCCGGTCCCAGGCGCGCCGAGGCGGCGAACAGGCCGATCAGGCCGAACGCGTAGAACACGCCGACGCCGCCCATGGCCGTCCAGCCGGCGGCGCTCCCGGGCCAGGCCACAGCTCGGGTGACCACGCAGGCCAGGCCGAAGAAAACGAGCGTGGTCCCCATCATGTAGAACGTGGGCACGAGGGTGCTGCGCCCGCGGTAATAGCGGCCGGTGAGCAGGAACGCCGCCGACCACGCCACCGCGGCGCCCGCGGCGTACCACGCGCCGCGCGCCTGCCCGGCGGTGAATTCCACCTCGAGCGCGAGCGCCACGCCGGCGAAGGCCGCCGCCAACCCGACGGCCAGGCGCCAGCCCACCCGCTCGTGACCGAGCAGTCCGCTCGCGGCCGCGGTGATGGCCGGCCACAGGTAGAAGATCAGCACCGCCAGCGGCACCGGAATGTAGGCGAAGGCCGCGTTCAGCAGGTAGTTATTGGCGGCAAGGGGAATCGCGACCAGGGCCGCGATGCCGAGGTCGCGCGCCGGCAGGGCGAAGGAGACGCCGGCGAAGCCCAGCCACGCGGCGAGAAGCGCCACCGCCGCGATGTTTCGCACGGTGACGACGGTGAGCGCGTTGCTGCCGTCGGCCATCGCCGCTGCGGCGCACACGCCCGTCATGGCGAAGGCCACGGCGAAGGAGAGAAGCGGGAGCGGCGACAAGGCTTTTTTTGGGTTCGGCCAGCAAGCGCTGTTCCTGAACTTGCGGGAACGCGCGGGATTCAAACTGTCATGCAAGTGACGCCCGAAATCAAGTTCCACGACGTCGACCGATCCGAGTGGGTGGAAACGTACATCCTGGAGCGGGTCCGCCGGCTCGACCGCTTCGCCGAGGGCATCACCACCTGCCATGTGACGCTGGCGCAGGAGGCCGCCTCGCGCAACAAGGGCAACCGCTACAGCGCGATGGTGGAGGTGCGCCTGCCGCCCAACCACGACCTCGCGGTGAAGAAGGAGAAGGTCATCGGCGACATGCACACGCAGCTACCGGCGTTGATCAACCTCGCCTTCGGCGCGATCGAGCGCCAGCTCAAGAGAACCGCGCAGCTTCGCCGCGACGCGGCGAAGCTGCGCGGTTCTCTTGAGCTGGCGCTCGATCGCGCCGAAGG
>DATLGR010000356.1:0-3071 GCA_035540415.1 Burkholderiales bacterium
CGGTCAGCCCCCAGGTGATGAGCGGCCCGGCATCCCCGGGCCAGCAGGTCTGCACCGGCAGGCGGCCAAGATCGACCTCCGTGCCTTCCCAGCGCTCCTCCTGGCACGGCGCGGAATTCACCTCGCGCGGCGGCATGTTGAGCACCTGGCGGTACATCGGAAACTTGTCCCAGAGATCGCGCAGCCCCTTCGGCGGCTCGGGCTCGCGCAGCATCGAGAGCAGCTTGCCCAGCTCGCGCAGCGCCGCCGGGTCGTCGGCGCCCATGGCGGCGGCCACGCGCGCAGTGGTGCCGAACAGATTGGCGAGGACCGGGATGCGGTGGCCCGCAGGACGCTCGAAGAGCAGCGCCGGCCCGCCCGCGCGCAGCACCCGATCGGCGATCTCCGTCATCTCCAGGCGCGGCGAGACCTGCGCGCCGATGCGCTTCAATTCGCCGCGCGCCTCGAGCTGCGAGAGGAACTCGCGCAGGTCGGCGTAGCGCACGCGCGCCCCGCTCAGCGCTTGAGCGCCATGAGGCGCTCGCTCAGCGCCTCGGCGAAGTCGAGCAGCCCGGCATTGCGCCCGCGCACCGCGTAGTTGCGCTCGGAGCCGGCGAGGTCGATCACCAGCGTGGTGCTGCCCAGCCAGCCGAGCGCGGCGAGCGCCGCGCCGCCCAGCACGCCGAGGAACGCCGCGAAGGGTAGCAGGCGCGCGAGGAACCACAGCGCCTGGAAGACGGCGTGCAGCGCGCGCGCCACGCCGTGTCCGCCGGCGGCCGCCATCTCGGCTGCCGCCGCCGCCGCCAGCTCGGCGAGCGGGCCTGCGACCATGAAGAGCACGAGCGCCGCCAGCACCAGCACCGCGCCCCAGATCATCCGGCGCAGGTCGCGCTCGTAGGCGACGCGCACCGAAGCCACCGCGGCGAGCGGCAGCGTCTCGTGCTGCGTGTCGCTGCGATGCACGAGGCAGGTGGTGTACAGGGTGAAATGGCTCCCGCGCAGCGTCCCGGTCGGGAAGTCGAAGCGGGTGAGCGGCGGCCCGACGTCGGCGTTCATGCGGCGGCCAGGAACGAGGCGACGATGCCGCCGAAGACGGCGCCGCCGACCCAGTTGTTGTGCATGAACGCGCGGAAGCAGCCTTCGCGGCTGCGGTCGCGGATGAGCGTCCAGTGGTAGAGCATCATGGCGCCCGCGGCGGCCAGGCCGAGGTAGTACGGCCACGCCGCCGCGAGCCGCACCCCGACGCCGGCGAGCAGCGCGAGCATCGCCGCGTAGCTCGCCATGACCGCGGCCACGTCCCATCGACCCAGGGTGAGCGCCGAGGTGCGGATGCCCAGGCGCGCGTCGTCGTTGCGGTCCACCATGGCGTACTCCGTGTCGTAGGCGAACGAGTAGAACACATTGGCCGCCAGCAGGAGCCAGCACTCGAGCGGCAGGCGCTCCTGCACCGCGGCGTAAGCCATGGGGATGCCGAAGCCGAACGCGATCCCGAGGTAGGCCTGCGGAAACGCGAAGTAGCGCTTGCTGTAGGGATAGGTCGCGGCCACCGCGAGCGCGACGAAGGACAGCAGGATGGCGAGCCCGTTCAGGAACAGCACCAGGCCGAACGCCGCCGCGGCGAGGATCGCAGCCACCCCGAGCGCCTCGCGCGGCGCGATCTCCCCGGCGGCGAGCGGCCGGCGGCGCGTGCGCTCCACGTGCGCATCGATGTCGCGGTCGGCATAGTCGTTGAGCGCGCAGCCCGCCGAGCGCATGAGGACGGTGCCCAGCACGAAGATGAGCACGTGCTCGAGGCGCGGGCGGCCCTCCGAGGCGAGCCACAGCGCCCACAGCGTCGGCCAGAGCAGGAGCAAGATCCCGATCGGCTTATCCAGTCGCACGAGCCGCTCGTAGGCATCCAGGCGACGCCCGAAAGAAGCGAGGTCCACGGGCTTAGGATAGCTCAGGCGTGCGTGAGTTCTTGCTTCGCGCCGAGCCAGCGCTCGACGTGGGCGCGCGCGGCCGCCGGATCCGCCTCGATCAGCTCGGCGGCGGCGCGCTGGGCGGCCTCGATGAGCGGACCGTCGCGCGCGAGGTCGGCGAAGCGCAGCAGCGGCAGGCCGCTCTGGCGCTCCCCCAGCACCTCGCCCGGGCCGCGCAGCTCCAGGTCGCGGCGCGCGATCTCGAAGCCGTCGCTCGTCTCGTAGATCACCTTGAGCCGCGCGCGGGCGGTGTCCGAGAGCGCGGCCTTGAACAGCAGGATGCACACGCTCTCGCGCGCCCCGCGGCCCACGCGCCCGCGCAGCTGGTGCAGCTGCGCGAGCCCGAAGCGCTCGGCGCTCTCGATCACCATGAGGGAAGCGTTGGGCACGTCGACACCGACCTCGATGACCGTGGTGCACACGAGCAGATCCAGCCGCCGGGCCTGGAAGGCGTCCATCACCGCCGCCTTGTCGGCCGGCGCCAGGCGCCCGTGCAGCAGCCCGATGCGCAGGCCCGCGAGCTCGCGGCTCAGCGCGGCATGCGTGTCGAGCGCCGCCTGCACGTCGCCCTCGCGCGACTCCTCGATCACCGGGCACACCCAGTAGGCCTGCTGGCCCTCGGCGCACGCGGCGCGCACGCGCTCGAGAACCTCGCCGCGGCGCGCGGCCGAGACCAGCCGCGTGGCGACCGGGCGCCGGCCCGGCGGCAGCTCGTCGATGAGCGACACGTCGAGATCGGCGTAGTAGGTCATCGACAGCGTGCGCGGGATGGGCGTCGCGCTCATCATCAGCTGGTGCGGCCAGGCCTGCTCGCCCTTGCGGCGCAGCGACAGGCGCTGGCCCACGCCGAAGCGGTGCTGCTCGTCGACCACGGCGAGGGCGAGGCTCGCGAACTCCACGCCCTCCTGCAGCAGCGCGTGGGTGCCGATCACGATGCCGGCGTCCCCGCGCGCGACCGCCTCCAGCGCCGCGATCTTCTGCCGGCGCGCCAGGCCGCCGTGCAGCCAGGCGATGCCCACCCCGAGCGGCGCGAGCCATTCGCGAAACTTGCGCCAATGCTGCTCGGAGAGGATCTCCGTGGGGGCGAGCACCGCCGCCTGGCGGCCGCCGTCGACGGCGCAGGCGCACGCC
>DATLGR010000357.1:0-2095 GCA_035540415.1 Burkholderiales bacterium
CCGTCGAGCAGGATCTTCCTTTTCTGCAGCTCCTTCACCGGCTCGCCATGGCCGGGAAGGCGCCCGTCCAGCAGCTCGTAGTAGGTGTCGGGGGTGTCGAGGAGCTCGACGCCCTGCGCGCGCACCGCATCCACCGTGGCGTAGATGTCGGCCGCATGCAGCGCGATGTGCTGGATGCCCTCGCCGCGGTAGGCGTCCAGGTACTCCTGGATCTGCGACTTGTCGTCGGAGGATTCGTTGATCGGGATGCGGATCTTGCCGCAGGGGCTCGTCATCGCCTTCGACTTGAGTCCGGTGAGCTTGCCCTCGATGTCGAAGTAGCGGATCTCGCGGAAGTTGAACAGGCGCTCGTAGAACTCGGCCCACTCCTTCATGCGGCCGCGGTGCACGTTGTGGGTGAGGTGATCCACGTACAGCAGCCCCGCGCCCCTGGGCGCCGGCGCCTCGCCGCGCCAGAAGCGCTCGAAGCCCGCGAGCGGTTTGAAGTCCACGTCGTAGATGGTGTTGCCCCAGGCGTTCTCGGGATAGCGGTCGACGAGGTAGATGAGCGAGTCGCCGATGCCCTTGATCGCGGGAATGTTGAGCTCGCCGGGGCCCGGACGCGCCTCGACGCCCCAGGCGCCGCGCTCGATGAGCCTGTCGTAGGCGCGCGCCGCGTCCTTCACGCGGAAGGCGATGGCGCACACGCTCGGGCCGTGGCGCCGCGCGAAGTTCTGCGCGAACGAGCGCGGCTCGCCGTTGACGATGAAGTTCACGTCGCCCTGCTTGTAGAGCAGCACGTCCTTGTGGCGGTGCCGCGCCACCGGCTGGAATCCCATGCGCTCGAAAATCGCCCCCAGCGCCCTCGGGTCGGGGGCGGCGTACTCGACGAACTCGAAGCCGTCGGTGTCGATCGGATTTTCCCAGTGGCTCATCCAGCACCCAACCAAAAAGGGGGACGTACCCTATTTTCCTTTGAGCACGGCGGGTTCGCTACCGTTCCCGGGAGGCGCTTCGGTAGCCGGCTTTCGAGGACGCCCGCGGCGCGGCCGCGGTGCTCCGATCGGCACGTTGCGCCGCGTGGCCTCGCGAATGGCTTCGACCGTTTCCGGCGCCATCGGCAGGGTGATCAGGTCCCGGTAGGCGGCGCTGCGCTGCGCCACGGTGTCGCCGAGCGCTTCGTAGACGGCGTGGGGCTGAAGGCCGGCTGCCGGTCCGCCCGAGGCATTTCCGGCGTAGCTCGACCAGCGGTACTCGCCGGCGTGCCCGACCATGCCGGCGCGAACCGGGTTTTGCTCGATGTACCGGTAGCAGGCGAGGGCGTAGTGCGCGCTGTGGATCAGCGAAGACCGAAAGCGCCCGCCCCAGAGCGGGCCGCTGCGGCCGAGGCGCCGGTTGATGGACTGGACATGGCACTGGTTCAGCTGCTTCATGAGGCGGGCGCAGGCCTCCGGCTCGTGCGGCGTGAGCAGCAAATGAACATGGTTGTCCATGAGGCAGTAGGCGTGGATCGCGCAGCCGAGCTCGGCGGCCAAGCGCATGAGGGATGTCGCGTAGCGCGCGCGATCGGCATCGCGAAAGAACACCGGGCCGCGATTCACCCCGCGCTGCACGATGTGGAGCGCGACCTGCGGCACGACGACGCGCGCGGCGCGGGGCATGCAGAAAAAACGTCCCGCCCGGCCTGGCGGTTGACCTGAGCGCGGGGAAGGCGCCGGGAAAAGGGGGTACGTCCCCCTTTACAATGCCGGCCCATGAAACGCATACCGCTGGCGGAGTTCGAGCCCGCCCTGAAGAAAAGGCTCGAAGAGCTCTGGGGGACGCCGCCGAACCTGTACCGCGCCCTCGCCAACCACCCGAACATCATCGCCGCCTGGACGGAGTTCGCCAACACGCTGCGCAACGGCACGCGCACGCCGCGCGCGCTGCGCGAGCTCCTCATCCTGCGCGGGGCGCAGCTGTGCAAGTCCGAGTACGAGTGGGCCCAGCACCTCAGGATGGCGCGCAAGGCCGGCGTGCGCGAAGCGCAGATCGCCGCGCTCGCCAACTGGCGCAACTCGCCAGAATTCGACGCGCGCGAAAAGGCCGCGCTCGCGCTCGGCGAGGCGGCCACCGA